>JBEBHT010000026.1:0-20732 GCA_040081135.1 Lacibacter sp.
CTTTATACTGTATCAAAAGCTGATTCAGTTAAAGATAAATTTGCAAGCAAACTTTATATGATCAGTCGTGATGGTAAGGACACGGTTGCACTAACTGAACAAACAAAAAGCCCCGGGCAATGCAACTGGAGCCCAGATGGAAAATATATCTCCTTTACTTCTGTACCCAAAGAAGAAAAGGATGAAGATGAAGTATCGCAGATATTTTTAATGGACCGCAGAGGAGGCGAACCCTCTCAACTGACAAATACAAAAGGAGAGATTCAATCGTATAACTGGAGCCGGGACGGAAGTAAATTGGTTATCTGTATAAAAGATCCCAATAATGCAGATACGTCCAAAACCAAGATCAGAAAACCTTATGAAATCAACCGTTATCAATTCAAACAGGATTACGAGGGATATCTCGATAACCGCAAAACGCATCTTTATTTGTTTGATCTCAAAACAAGAAAGCTTGATACACTGACCAGAGGAAATCATAATGAAACAACTCCTTCCTTCAGCCCTGATGGATTAAAAATTGTTTATGTAAGTAATGTTACTGATGATCCCGACAGAAATTCGAACACAGATATTTTTGTTCTTGAGTTGAAAACCGGTTCAAAACCTAAACAACTAACAACATTTAAAGGTGAAGACCAGTCACCGGTCTTCAGCCCCGACAATCAATGGATTGCTTTTCTGCAATCAGGGTCAGCTGACGAATTCAATATGTATGACCAGAATCAAATTGGGATTCTTAGTCTTAATAATGGGGCTCTACAAATTCTTACTTCATCATTAGACAGACCTGTAACAGAATTTGTCTGGGCTTCAGACAGTAAGAATATTTTCTTCCTTGCAGAAGATGACAGAAAGCAGAATCTGTACAGTCTGAACATTGAAAAGAAAATATATCAATCTGTAACGAATAACGAAGCCGTTTATCAAAGCCTTCATATAAATGCAAAAGGCGAGCTGATTGCTCTATACAGTAATCCGGTTATGCCAGAAGAAATTTATTCTTTTGAAGATGGAAAATTCAAACAGGTTACACATTTAAATGAGCTATTCATGAGTTCACTCAAAAAGATTTATAAAAAAGGGTTTACTTCCACATCAAAAGATGGCACAAAAGTTTCAGGAATACTTTATCTCCCTGACTCAGCATCAAGAAAATTGCCATTGATTCTTTTTATACATGGGGGACCGGTTGCACAGGATGATTATGCCTTTGATCAAACAAGAGAAATACTTGCCGGTGCCGGGTTTGCTGTTGCAGCTGTGAACTACAGGGGAAGCAGTGGAAGAGGCTTAGCTTTTTGCAAAGCTATTTATGCAGACTGGGGCAATAAAGAAGTAATGGATATCCTTGGTGCAACAGATTATCTGGTGCAAACCGGTTATGCTGATGCATCCAGATTAGCGATTGCAGGATGGAGCTATGGCGGCATATTGACGAATTATACCATTGCTACCGATCAGCGTTTTAAAGCTGCTGCCAGTGGTGCAGGAAGTTCATTGCAACTATCCATTTACGGAACAGATCAATATATCAATCAGTATGAACGGGAACTGGGAACTCCATGGAAAAATTTGCAGAAATGGATCGATATCTCCTACCCTTTTTTCAAAGTGGAGAAAATTAAAACTCCAACATTGTTCATGACCAGCCAAAACGATTTTAATGTGCCGGTTGCGGGAGCCGAACAAATGTACCAGGCCTTTAAATCAGTTGGCATTCCATCTGAGCTGATCATTTATCCCAATCAAAATCATGGGTTGATTGTTCCGAGTTATATTGTTCACCGGTATGAACGGCAGATCGAATGGTTCAGAAAGTATCTGAAATAGGAACATCAGTTTATATTTCCAACTGCGTGATAAGAAAACCTGCTGAAGCCTGATTTTATCTGTATAGACCTCTCAAAAGTCTACTTGCTGCAAATGGTAAAGAACTAATATTGCACGAACCCATTCTACAATAATTTATCCGCAAAGCGAAAAAAAGCCCTGCAATCAAGGGCTTTTTTGTACCATTAACTTTCCAATATGTCCAAACGAATGTTTCTTCAACCTGAACTTAAAAAGATACTGAAACCTGTACCTGGTGTTCGCCTCCATCATGAATCAGTGTAATCATTTCATCTTCCTGGTAGACTCCATCAACTTCAACCTTCATTTTATCTGTATTACGATTTTGCATAACCGTAATATGATAAAAAGTATTCCTGTACTGGTAATGCACTTTAAATGATTCCCACTCTTTTGGAACGCAGGGAGCAAACTTTAATTTATTTTCCACCTGCTTCATGCCAAGAAATGATTCTGTAATAAGCCTGTACATCCAGCCTGCAGAACCAGTGTACCAGGTCCATCCTCCCCTGCCTGCATGCTGCATACCGGCGTAAACGTCAGCAGCTATTACATAAGGTTCTACTTTGTACGTTGCAACTGTTTCTGCCGTGAGACCGTGATTGACAGGATTGATCATGCTCAGTAATTCCCAAACACGTTTGTTATCTTTCAATTTGGCAAATGCCATAATTAACCAGATAGCAGCATGTGTATACTGACCGCCATTCTCTCTTATTCCCGGTACATATCCTTTAATATAACCCGGGTCCAGATCAGACTTGTCAAATGCAGGTGTTAATAATTTAATGATCCCTGCATCCTGCTGCACAAGGTTCTTATACGCCGATTCCATTGCGGTATTTACACGATCCGCATCTCCTGCTCCCGATAATGCTGCCCAGCTTTGTGCAATAGAATCAATTTTACATTCTTCATTAGCAGCAGATCCTAACTGTGTACCATCATCAAACCAAGCACGTTTATACCATTGACCATCCCATGCATGTTTATCAATATTTACTTTTAACTGCTGTGCTTCTTTTTTACATGTTTCAGCAAATGCAGCATCCTTATGTAATAATGCAATTGCCGCAAACTGATTAAGTATTTCGTAAAGAAAGAATCCCATCCACACACTTTCACCTTTACCATGTTCACCAACTTTGTCAAGACCATCATTCCAATCTCCCGTGCCAATTAACGGTAATCCATGAACGCCATATCTGAACCCGTGTTTTACAGCCCGCACACAATGATCGTAAAGTGTAGAAAATGCTGTTGATTGAAGAGGAAGATCATAATACGATTCCTCATCTGCATTTAATAAACGGCCTTCCAGGAAATACACCTGCTCATCCAGTACTCCTGTATCACCTGTATGTGAAATATAAAGTGATGTTACCAATGGCAGCCATAAAAAATCATCCGAAATTTTTGTGCGTACACCACGACCAATTGGAGGATGCCACCAATGCTGTACATCGCCTTCCTTAAACTGACGGGATGCACACAGTAAAATTTGATTACGTGCAAGATGAGGTGAAGTAAACAACAATGAAACTACATCCTGCAACTGATCTCTGAAACCAAACGCACCGCCTGACTGATAAAAACCACTGCGTGCCCAAAGCCTTGATGAAAGCGTCTGATAAGTAAGCCAGCCATTTGTAATAACATTGATTGCTGCATCAGGAGTTTCTACCTGTAAATTACCCAGCTTGTGTTTCCAGTGTTTTTTTACTCTTTCAAATGATTCAAATGCAGCATTACTTCCCTGGAACTGCCGTGCAATTGCACTTGCATGCATGGAATCTTTTCCTACTCCAAGCCTGAAAATTATTTCCTGCTCTTCACCCACTGCCATATCAAACGGAACCTGTATTGCTGCACAGGGATCTAATGCAAGACCAATTCTTCCTGAAAGTTTAGTGCGTGACATTGCATCAGGGTTTTTCAATGTTCCATTCCGCCCTATAAATTCTGCACGGTCAGCTGTATATGTTTTCTTTAAATAATCAACATCAAAAAAAGCAACACGATTTGAAAATTCAGTACTGTATGGATTCTTTGCAAAGATCACTCCGCTATCAGGGTCTATCTCTGTATGAATATGCATGGCAGTTTTCATTCTGTTATCGCCAAGCACCCATTCGGTATATCCTGTTGCAGAAAGCTTACGCTGCCTGCCTGAATCATTCCGGATTTTTAATACGGTGAATTTAACGGCTGCTTCAATATCTACATACACTAACATTTCTGAATAAATTCCATCTTCCATGTGCTCAAAAACACTGTAGCCAAATCCATGTCGTGTAACATAAAGCGATTCACCTCCGGCAGGTAATAATGAAGTTGACCAGTAACGTCCTGTTTCTTCATCTCTCAAATAAAATACTTCACCTCCTCTGTCGGCAACAGGATCATTATTCCATGGAGTGAGCCGCAGCTCATGTGCATTCTCAGTCCATGTGTAAGAACTTCCGCTTTCTGAAATCACTGTACCGAAATCAGGGTTGGCAATTACATTTACCCATGGAGCAGGTGTTTTATTTTTATCATCAATCACAATCACATATTCATTTCCATTAGCAGAAAAACCTCCTGTTCCGTTATAAAACAGTAATCCATCCGGTTTGTTAAGCTGGGTTGATAATGGTTTAAATGTTTGATCGGGTATGATATGAGGTATAACAACTCTTGCAAGTAATTTGCGTTTTACATGATCAGCCAGTGTACCTCCCTTATCAGATATATTGATACGGGCAACAGTCTCAAATAAAATACGGTCTTCGTTTGAAATTTGATCGGATGCTCTTACAAAAATTCCTCCCGGCCGGTCTTTAAATTCAACAGGGATCAATGCTTCAATTTCATTTTGAAAAACCTGCCGGTAAATATTGTGCTCTTCGTTCCAGATCACAAGATCAACTTTCAGTCCTTTTAATCGCCAGTAAGCATGTGCCTGTACCAACTGTTTTACCAATTGCATATTTGTTTGCTTCTCAATTTTCAACAAAACGATTGGCAGGTCACCTGAAATTGAATAACCCCATAAACCCGACTGCTGCCTGTGATTATTAATAAGGATTGCCGGATCGGCCCGCAGCGAAGCATTTGAAAACAAGATGGAACTTGCCAGCCTTGCATATAATTGAGCATCTGATTCTGTTGCGTTGATCTGCCGCAGTACTACCTGGCTATGTGTCCAAGCCAGTTCAAATACACGGTCCTTATGTGGTTTATTATCCTGGTATTTTTTAATCAGCGCCAAGGCAAGTTCTTTCGACTCAGTAATGCCCGTAACGATATCAATGGTCACTTTTTCATCCGGCTCCAGTGTAATTTTATAACGTATGGCTGCAATAGGATCCAATACTGAACCTTGCGTTCCTGAAAGTGCTCCCAGGTTTTTCATTGCCTGCGGATTGCTGGAATTTTTTCCACGGCCAATAAATTTCATGCGGTCAGTTTCATACGAAATTTCGTCCGACTGTTTACCTTCCAGTGAAATGAGGTGAAACATCCACGGCGATTTTTCTTCAATTGATCTTGGCCTGCGTGTACAGAGAATTGCATGTTGCTTTGGAAATATTTCTGTTTGCACAAACAGGTTACTGAATGTTGGCTGGGTTAAATCGGATGCGGCAGATGCAAGCACCACTTCAGCATAACTTGTGATGGCTATTGATCTGCGCTTGCTTCCAGTATTAATCAAAGTAAGCCTCCGCATTTCAATATCATCTTCAGGCGACACAACAATTTCAGTTCTCGCTTCTATTTCATAATTGGATGTATGAAAATCAACACGGCCCTGTGAAAAGGCAGCTTCGTATTTTTCTCCTTTCTGTAATGTTGGCTGATGTGTATTGGACCAGTATTTCCCTGTTTTTAAATCCTGGAGGTAACAGAAACTTCCCCAGTTATCGCAGGTGCCATCTTCACGCCAGCGTGTAACAGCAAGATCATTCCAGCGGCTGTAACCTGCACCCGCATTTGTTACCATTACATGGTACTTCCCATTTGATAACAGTTGCACTTCGGGCAAAGGAGTATCAGGGGTGTTGATGATTCTTGTTTCAGCACTGATAGCAACGTAATTTATATCGGCAATATCTGTTGTGTGTGAATGATAGGTTGTTGCTTTAGGAATCCGTTCCTGTAATAATAAAAGGATGGCCTTGAACTGTGGTTCGGCTTCGAATAATTTCTGCATGGGTTTGTTAAGCAACAGGTATGCGAATGACAGCAGGCTCATTCCCTGGTGATGTGCCATGAAAGAATAAACAACTGCGTTTGTTTGTCCACGTTGTTGCCGTGATGGAGTATAATCAATGGCTTCATATAAACCATATCGTCCCTCAAATCCTTTTTCAGAAAGCAGTTCTAAATTTTCGCATGCTCTTTTTGGTGCAACCATTAATGCAAGTGCTGATGCATAGGGAGCAATTACAAAATCTTCATCAAGTCCTCTTTTCAATCCTAAACCGGGAGCACCAAATGAACGGTACTGATATTCAGAATTAGCATTGATCATATTGTATCCTGATTCAGAAATACCCCACGGTTTGCCTGTTTTTCTGCCATACCTTATCTGCCATTCAACTGCTGCTTTGCATGTTTGATCGAGCAACGTGTTTTCATAAGCAGGCATTACTAAAAGCGGCATCAAATATTCAAACATAGAACCACTCCATGAAAGCAGTATAGGACTTCCGTCAACATTTGTTAACAAACGGCCCAATGCAAACCAACTCTTTTCGGGCAGTTTTCCCTGTGCAATTCCAAGATAGATACATAACCTCGCTTCAGATGCCAGCAGATCGTAAAAACCTGCATCAATATGATGATCCTGCACATTGTAACCAATAGTAAAGAGGTTGTTTGTTCTGTTAAAAAGAAACTCCCATTCTGCATTCGAAAATTCATCGCATTGCTGTGCAAGATTTTCAACAGCATCCATATAATCACCTGCCTGTAAAATGGATTTTGTTAAAGCAGCTTCAAAGGAACTGAGCCACTCCTCATCTGAACCTGTATTATCTCTGTTTTGATAAGACTTTACGCTTTTCTGCAATTCAAGGGCTGATTTCGTCAAGTCAATCACTGTAGAATTTTCATTGATGGAAACAAGATTTGAGAATTCAGCCGGAGCATTCTGCAATAAAACCCATGGAGTAAATATTTCCAGTTCTTTTGTTACACTCTGTAATTGGCTTTTCAATTTATGATTCCACCAGTCAGTTTCACTTCCCGTAACAATTGTAAGCTTACCTGTAACATCAGCATACTGTTCCGAAAATGATTTTAGATGAATAGTAACTTCCCGAAAAGTAAATAAATCACCACTGCAAATAGTATCCAGTTCTTTCTTTAACGGTTGCAATAATTCTCTTTCCTTTTTGCTCAGTGTATCTTTCAAAACCAGGAACACATCTCTGAGTCCTTCAATTACTTTTAATCCTGTAATTTTTTGTTTTGGTATAGAAAGAATCCCCTGCCTCAATACCATGATGTGCCCAATAAAATTTCCACTGTCAACAGTAGAAATATATCTCGGTTGCAATGGGTTTAATGTTTCAATGTTATACCAGTTATAGAAATGCCCTTTGTGCCTCTCCATATTTGAGAGCGTGTTAATGGTATTAGTTGTTCGCTCAATAAAGCCTGCGATACTGATATACCCAAACTGGTAAGAGGAAAAACCGGCAAGTAAAGAAAGACCAATATTTGTTGGTGATGTGCGGTTTGCAATAATGGCAACAGGTTGCTCCTGGAAATTATCTGGCGGCAACCAATTCCCTTCAGGTACAACAAACTGTTCGAAAAAAGCCCATGACTTCCTGGCAAGCTTCCGGAGAAAAATAGTTTGCTCATCAGAAAGAGTGTCGGCCTGTTTTGCCAATGGCTTACTTATCCACCAGGCAATAAACGGAGCAGCTAACCATAATAATAAAAATGGAACCGCAATCATCAGTTTAAAAGGAATGAAGATTGTGAGATAAAAAAACATAACAACAGCAAGAAGAGGTTCAATCCACATGCTGCGGTATGATGCCTTAAGCGCTGAGGGATCAGTCAATTTTTCATTCACAAAGGGCTGCCACTCGAGTAATTTCTTCCTGGTAAAAAGCATTCTCCAGACAGTACGCAAAATTGCACTTACGTTAGAAAATGCTTCATAAGGAAGACAGATAAATGTAAACAGTGTTTTTGTTGAAACGTCAATGAGCCGTTTAATTGAACTCTTGATATGGCTCAGCAAAACAACATCCTTGGCTTTGTTGAATGCATCCCAGAAAGCAGTGATAAAAATGGGAATAACGATCATTCCGGTTACAATCATTGTCCAGAAAAAAGATGACGGAAGCAAAACCCACCCCAGCAATAACAGTACAGACAGTGCAAGAGGAATTAAGCTGCGCCTGATATTATCAAATATTTTCCAGCGTGATAATCCTGAAAGAGGATTTTTTTGCCAACGTCTTTCTGCGTTAGGAACCATGGGTAAAAACCATGAAAAAATTTGCCAGTCGCCACGTATCCAGCGTGAAAACCTTGCTATATCTGAACGATAAGCTGTAGGGTATTTTTCAAACAACTGCACATCACTTACCAGGCCCGACCGTAAATAAGAACCCTCAAGCAAATCATGACTCAGGATACTGTTTTCAGCAAATCTTCCATCTAACACTTTTCTGAACATATCTACTTCATAAATCCCTTTACCTATAAATGATCCTTCTGAAAACAAATCCTGGTACACATCTGATGATGCTCTTGTATATGGATCAATGCCTGGTTCATTTCCGTGCATCCTGGTATAAAGTGAAGAAGTTGTTTCCGGCAAACTAACCGTTACCCTTGGCTGAAGTATACCATAGCCTTTTGTTACCCGTTTCTTTTTTTCATTGTACCATGCATGATTCAACGGATGTGCCATGGTTCCAATTAATTTCCAGGCACTGCCAAGCGGAAGCTGCGTATCTGCATCAAGTGTAATTACATACTTTACCGAAGGGAAAACAGATTGATCACCAATAATTACTGAGAAACTTCCATTTGTATTTCCACGCAGTAAAGAATTTAAATCTGTAAGTTTTCCACGCTTTCTTTCATACCCCATCCAAACATTTTCTCTGGCATTCCATTTCCTGGGACGGTGAAAGAGATAAAATAAATCTTCATTCTCTCTCTGGTATTTTTTATTCAGTTCTTTAATTCCATTCTTTGCTGTTTCCAACAGTTCAGCATCTTCAGGAACTGTTTCCTCTGATGCATCGGTAAAATCTGTTATTAATCCAAAATGTAAATGTTCGTTTCTATTAGCGAGGTAACGGATTTCTAATGCCTCGATCAGGTTTTCTATCTCCTTAATTTTCGTGAGCATTACAGGAACTACAACCATTGTTCTGTATACAGCAGGGATATCCTGGGAAAAATCCATCCTTGGCAGCAAATGTGGTTTCACAAACAAGGTTGAAAAATAATTAACTACTGATATTGCCAGCTGGCTGCTGCATAACAGTGAAAGAAATAAAATGACTGAAAGAAGCCATATATTCTCTGTGTCATAACGGGCCTTCTGAAAAAGAATGGCAGTAACAGATACAGTAATTAAAAAAATCACCGATACATAGAAAATTAAATTATGCCTCCGGAACGCACCTGCAATTTTTACTGACAAGGGCTCATCCACCTGTGCCATTTTTTTTGTTTGCTTTATTCCCAGCCCCACCAGGTAATAACCTACATGCAAAGTCCGTTCATCTTCACCATGCTTCTCTGCATTTTCCTGCACTAACTGTATAACTGTCCGTGCAACTTCATACTCAGAGAGTTTACTTTTTTTGGCAATACTTTCCACAACATGTCTGTACCTGTCCCGTGTTGAGAAATCCATCAAACTGTAAACAGCATTTTTGTCTTCTCTTAATGTTTGTTCAACTACACTGTGCAGTTCAATAAAATCACGCCAGTCCATAGCACTCAGTAACCGCAAACTGCCGATGCTGTTACTGATAGAAACCTGGTCAGCCGCCTGTTTTTGATATTCTGAATTGATTAATTCGTTGCTTGTTAAACCACTCTCTGTCAATTGCTGTTCAATCCAGTTAAGTGCTAATGCCAGCCCGGGTCCCTTCCCTCTGAACTGTCTTGTTAGTTCAGAAACAAATGCACTCACCATGGGAGGTTTTGAACGGGACATATCGGCAATAACAAGAATCAGGTTCTTCGGATCATTCTCAGCCGTTTCAATCATCTGCTTTGCCCAGTAATCAGCAAGATTTCTGTCTACTCTGTCAATTGCAATCCTTGCGGAAACACGTCGGATGTTTTCAATCAAAGCGAGTCGAAACATGATCGGAATTGCCCATAATTCTCCTAATTGCAGATTGGTAACAGTTTGATAGGCTTTTAAAAAACTTCCTAAACTTTCCATATCTATTCTTCCATCACTATGCGATATGATCTGCAATGCAATGTCATAAATTCTTGTTTGTCCTGAAGATGTAATACTTGAAAGCTGAGGCAGATCCTCACTGTAATTTTTAGGGAAGTGTGTCTTAGCAAGACGGATATGTTCCTCAATAAGGTAAAAATTATCTATCAGCCATTCAGCAGCTGGGGTAATTTGGTATTTCTGTTTGATGGATTCCGTGAGCAGCTTACGTACTTCATTCAAAATATGCTCATTATCTGAAAGCCGTTTCAGTAAATGATCCTGCGTTGGTTGTGTACTGAGCACATGAGTTGAAGCCAGCGCTTTTCCAAATCGCTTCATCTGATCAGAGCTGAATAATTCGGCCCTTAACGGTTCTTCATTCAGTGGACTCAGCCTTGAGTTACTTACCTGAAAAAAAAACTTCATATTGGATATGAGTTCGTGTGCTGCAGGGATCAATTTCAATTTCATAAGTTCAATTCATTTATTTACTCAGGCAGCATTAACCAACGTCCACATCTGTTCACTATCACGTTTCAATGATCTAAGCAAAATTTTCAGCTGGAGCATTCTCCTTTTTGTCAGTAGACTGCCATTCACAGCAGTAGAAAATAAAAATAAAAGCAGAGTATTAGGCCTGATTCTCACCGGTTAAGGTTCCAGCAGAAAAACAATCGCTGATAAATGCAGCTTTCCTGAAGTTCCCCGAAACGGGGAGAATTTATACTACAAATTTGAGGATTATAGCAGGCTGGTTTATTACATAATTATTGCAAAGAGTTACATAATTCACATCTTTCTGAAAGGCATCAACCCAATTTCCTGCCTGCCGGTTTATTCATTCAACTGTAAAAACAAATCCCTGCTAAGGCAGGGGTTTGTTCTAAAAAAATTATGTGATGAAATAATATATACGGATGGAATTATCCTTTCCATACAATTACACCTGCAGGTTGCAATATTTTAGTTCCAATTAAAATTTTCGCTGAAGCAGGAATCGTAACAGTATAGGGCTGATCAGAATAATTTACTCCAATCCAAAAACCATCCCGCCATTCAAACATAACCCCCGGCGGATAATTGGCTGTTTGAATTCCAGCTTCTTTGTAAACCCGGCTAATCGCTGCATTCTCCAATAGACCGTCATCTGTATCCGCACCAACATATGTTACAGTTCCTTTACCAAGCTTACGTGAAATAACAGCAGCCTTTCCTTTATAAAACTGGTTTGTATAAGTTGCCCATACTTTTGTGCCATTCATTGGTTCCAGAATATCTGCCCAGTTGTTCCAGTTAAAAATTGCTGTTCCCATTTTTATTGTTCCCTGTACATTTTCAGGTAACAGATCATAGAAAGGAACTTTAGCACCAATCAAATCATAAATGGGTTCGGCCCATTTCATTTCCCATAATTTACCGTTGCGGTCTTTTTGTCCTGTACGACTGGATAAAATCAGATGACCTCCGTTTTGTACATACTGTTTCCATCGTTGCACAAGCACTGCATCCAGTAATTCATACGCAGGAGCAATAAGTACAGGATAGTTTGAAAAATCTTTCTCTTCGGTAATTACATCAACCGGAGCACCTAATTGTTTTAACGCTCCGTAATAACGTTTGAGATGATCCATGAAATTCCATTGGTTGGTCTGTGGCTGATTATCCATTTCCCAACGGTTATCAGGATTATAAAGTACCGCTGCCTGCCTGCGCTGATAAGCTTGTGGTGCAACTGCATTTGCATCATACTGTTTTCTCAATTCCTTTATTTCCTCAATCACCTTCACATATTCAATTCCACTTGTACTGATCGTTTTCTTATCTGCATCAAGAATGGCATAGTGATATTGTTCACCACCCGTAACCGGTCGGTCGAAACGGTAATTACAAACAAATTTGTTTCCTCCTGCAAATGCATGCCAGATCCACATACGTACAGCCCCGGGCATTGGCTGTGGATTAAACTTACCCCAGTTAACCTGCCCCGGCTGCAATTCCATTACACCGGTAACACCGTTAAAAGAGCGAAACAGATCATTGGCAAAAGCAATGCTTGTTGCAGATCCCATACGGAATCCCTGTGAACCCACTCCATTATCATAACCTGCAACGAGATATTTTGTGTATGTAAGAAAATCAAGGCCGTTGATTTTTGTTGGATCAACTTCCACATGTTCCGGCATTAAGTTGGTAGTAATCCACTGATCATTCGAAATGTATTTGCGGAGTATTTTGTATTGGAATGAAAGGAAGTCATTTGCTTCTTCTGCTGAAAATCGCTTGAAATCCAATACAGCATGTGGCGATGGTTGTGCAATCAATTCCTTTTGATTCGGTATCCTGATTTGATTAAAATCATTATACCGGATACTCCAGAATGCAGTTCCCCATGTTGCATTCAGTGAATCAAGAGTTGTATATTTTTCTTTTAGCCAAATACGAAAACGTTCCTGTGCAGCATTACTGTAATCATACTGACCATAATGCGATGGTTCATTATCAAGCTGCCAGCCCCAGATGCGATTGTCTTTTCCATAATGTTTACCAATAGCTTCCACCATTTTGGAAACATAATCCCTGTATACAGAACTTGACCATGATATTTGCTGTCTTGATCCATGCTGCATAATTCGTCCATCAGCATTCTCCATCAATATCTCAGGATGTTTTTGTGCCAGCCATGCTGGTGGTGTTGGTGTGGAAGTACACATAACTACTTTTATTCCATTTTGATAAGCCAGTTGAACAGCTTCATCCAGCCATGAAAAATCAAACTTTCCTTCCTCCGGTTCAATAAATGTCCATGCAAATTCCCCGAAATGGGTAAACTCAAAACCAATTTCTGCCATCTTCTTTATATCTCTTGGCCAATTGTCTTTCGACCAATGTTCGGGATAGTAATAAGTGCCGATGGTCATTAAATCTTTTTTGGGAAAATAAGTTTCTGGATTTTTTACCTGTGAGTATGCATGACTGACGATAAATGTCAATGCAAGCAGTAATAACCTTTTCATTCGTAAATGGTTTGTATTTATAGAAGATATCTGAACAATAGAAAAAACAGTTTCATGAAACAAATGTAATACGCAAAGCCCTGATTTACTGTAGTTGTTTTTTGAATATCACCTGATTTAAATCAGCTGCTCACTGGAGTATTTCTTTGCTAAACCTTTTTTGAAAAGTACCGGATCGTTTTTGCAGGTAAATAAAACATGAATATTTCTCAAACAAGTCTATATCCCGTCGAATTTTGACTTTGTACAACTGAGTATAATCGCTGCCCTGAAAAGAAAAAGGTCATCTGTAGAAACAGTTGACCGTTAACGATTGCTTGCCATATAAAAAAAGAGATCAGTTATTTTCAGTTCAGCATCAGCTGAATAAGTTCGTGTTTTAATTGATAAGATAAAAATAGCTCAGCACAGTTTATGAATTAAAATAGGTTATACGCTATTTCATGATGTCAAACAGTATCAAAAAAATGGAACTACATACCAGGAGTGGGTTTGAGCAGCTGAATAACATGATTCCAAACGGGGTAACATTTTTGTTTATCATCTATAATTTGGCTGTACCTGTTGAAGAAAAAGAATACATAATAGCTATAAATAAAACAAACATCCCCATGCATCTGGAAAGGGATGTTTGCTTAGTTTCTTTATAAAATTCTTAAGGTTGTTCGTCAGGAAGGCGGAATGTAATCTTCTGTCTTCTCCATGCTTTTACCTGTGTACCATTCTGCTTCGCAGGAATCCATTTGGGCCCTTTACGGATTGCATCGCATGCAATGCGCCCCAATACAGAACCCTTCATAGTTAATGCTTCAACATTACTTACATTTCCTTCTTTGTCAACTATAAACTGCACTTCACATGTACCCGCCTGTCCGTCATCAACTAAATCATCCATATGACGTTCCACTTCACGCTGTACAAATTTATTCCAGCTTCCTTCACCACCGGGAAACATTGCCTCTACTTCAACCTTTATGAAAGTTTCCTCAGGAACTGCCTTGGGGCCCTCAACCACATTTGTTGTTTCGTCAACTTTAGGAGGGTTCACTGCATTTGGGTCATCGATCCCTTTCTGATCTATCTTACCAACATTTGTAATATCATCCTGCGCTTTTACTTCATTCGTCTCATCAAACTTTTCATCGTCTACAATTACAGGAGGAGTATATCTGTCAATGGCAATTTTTGGTGGTTCCTGCACTGGAGGAGGTAATTGAGGTGGCTCAACTTTCGGTGGTATTGCCTGATCAATATCAGAAAGAGTTACTTCTGAAAATCTTACTCTGTCTTTATCATCTGTATTGCCGCTTCTTCCTGCAACAACGCCAAGAAAAATAAGAATCGCTATTCCGGCAGTAAACAGTAAAGCATTCCTTAATCTCTTTTCATAATTTCTTCTGAGCTCATAAGCTCCATATTCCTTGTTCCTGCCATCAAACAGAATATCAAGAAAGTCGGCGTTCAAAATTTTATTTTTTTCCATAACAAACAGTTTATGGATATTAGATGCATACAGTAGTTTTTTTCCATAAACTGTTTTGCTATTCTGTACAGGAAACAATTTCTGAAGCCGGAGTATGAATACTAATCAGCAAGGGCAACAGGATTAAACCCTTTTCTTTTTATTTCTCGATTTTATCCTTGCTTATTTCATTAACTGGTTCAGTCCATCTCATCAACTAAAAAAGAAGTACCTGAAAATTTTCTAAAACTCATTCTGCAGTAATCTCAATCCTTTTACCTGCACCGGTTGAAAAAACAGAAATATATTGTGGCTTTCCATTAAGCAGTTCAGTTGATTGAGTAAACTTTGCACCGGTGATTTTTATTTTTTCGTTTGTTCGGAGTTTGCATTGTTTACCAGCCTTGGAAATAATGATTGCCTTTGTGAGTTTGCCATCGTTCCACCACATTTCAATTTCAAAATTTCCTCTTGCCATCAATCCTTTTACATGCCCGTTTTTCCATGCAGCAGGTATGGCCGGCAATAATTGTATTTCTTTCAGATGACTTTGCAGCAGCATTTCTGCAACACCTGCAGTACCTGCAAAATTACCATCAATTTGAAATGGTGGATGTGCATCAAACAGGTTGGGATAAGCGCCACCTCCTCCACCATACTCTGTACTGTTTTCTTTTGTTAAGCGAAGAAGGTTCCTGAATAAAATATATGCATGATTCCCATCTAATAATCTTGCCCACATATTTATTTTCCATGCAAGACTCCAGCCAGTACCATCATCACCTCTCATCTCTAATGTTTTCTTTGCAGCATTCGCTAAAGCCGGAGTTGTAATGGGCGATATTTCTTTTGCAGGATGCAGTGCATATAAGTGTGAGGTATGCCGGTGATGCGGATCTACATCAGCAAAGTCTTTATACCATTCCTGCAAATTTCCTTTGCTGCCAATTTGAAATGGATAAAGTTTAGCAAGCCTGTTCTTCAATGTATCGCTGAAAGCTTTATCAATGTTCAATATGTTTGCTGCTGCAATAATATTATTAAATAAATCTCTCACAATACCCATATCCATTGTACTTGAAACAGACATTGATGCAGTTTTTCCAGCATCAATAAAATCATTTTCCGGCGAAGTGGATGGTGCTGTAACCCAATGACCGCTGCTGTCTATTACAAGCCAATCTAACGTAAACTCAGCTGCACCCTTCATTAATGGATAGGCTGTTTTTTGCAAGAACTGCTTATCGCCTGTAAACAAATAATGTTCCCACAAATGACGGCTTAGCCAATTGGCACCCATTGCCCAGTTTGCCCATTTAGGATCGCCATTACCAATATCACCAACAGGGTTACTCAATGCCCATATATCAGAATTATGATTCACCACCCAACCATGATTAATATTATAAAACTCTTTGGCTGTTTGTTTTCCTGTTACAGAAAGAGCTTTCAGTAAATCAAATAATGGCTGATGAAACTCTGATAGATTGGTACTTTCAACAGGCCAGTAATTCATCTGTACATTAATATTGGTGGTATAGTTACTGCTCCATGGTGCACGCAATTCTTTATTCCAGATTCCCTGCAGATTTGCAGGAGCACCGGGTGTACGGGAAGATGAAATCAACAAATAGCGTCCATACTGAAAATACAAAGCTTCCAACCCTGCATCTGCAGCACCAGTTCTGTAAATGGCTAAACGTTCATCAATGGGCAAAGAAGTTTTACTGTCTTCTCCCTTATTTAATGTTAATGAAACACGGTTAAAGTATTTATGAAAATCGGCCAGATGAGTTTGCAGTAATACAGGATATTTTTTAAGTAACGCTTTGCTGAGATAAGATTTTGCTGCTTTGTGTTCATCCTTTCCTTCTTTATCCGGACATTTATCATAGCCGTTAAAGCTGGTGGCTGCCGTAACATACAAAACAATTTCAGATGCGTTGGTTATATGAATTCCATTTGCATCAGTGACAATGCTTCCGTCTTTGCAAACTGCTTTGATCAACAGTTCAAAACGCATTCCCCTGCAACCTGCCGTATCATCATACACAACTGATTCCTTTTTGGTATTGTAATAATTTGGTTCCACATGCGATGGTGCCTTCCCTTTTAAAACAAGTAAACCATGCTCGCTTGAAAGACTGTACCGCAATTGGCTTTTGGCTGTTATATCAACAGTCAGCTGTTTCAATTTATCTGCTGTAAGTTTTATAATCATTACTTTGTCAGGGGCTGATACAAAAATCTCCCGTTTGAATTTTATTCCGTTTACAGAAAACTTTGTTGTCGCCAAGGCATCCTGTATGTTCAGATCACGGTAATAATCAGAAGATAGAGCAGTACCAAAAGATTGTTTAATCAGCAAATCGCCTAAAGGCATATAACTTTCTGAAAAAAGACCCTGCATTTTTTGTGCAAGTGAATTTGCTTTGTCATACTCGCCGTTAAATAATGCATTGCGCAGCGGTTGTAAATATTGCGGCGAAGATGGGTTTACATTTTTTCGCAAAGGGCCACCACTCCATAAAGTGGCTTCGTTTAACTGAATGAGTTCTTCATTAACAGTGCCAAATACCATTCCACCTAAGGTTCCATTACCTACTGGCAATGCTTCTGTCCATGTGGCCGCAGGTTTATTGTACCAAAGCGATAAATCCTTTTTTGTTTGTGCAGATACTTCCTGCTGAAAAAAAACAGAAAGCAGAATGATTGCAGCGATTCCTGCTTTCAGGTTACATAAATAGTTCTTCATTATACTTATTTTGAATACATGTTTTTCAATATCTAAGTTTCTGATACCCGCTCTAGTAAATAAATCTCACTATGAAACTCAAAGTTTCCCACAAATGAAAAATTTCGTTTAAGAAAAAATATACAATTTACAAGTTACTTTATTTCAACAAACTCAGGTTCGTAAGGGGCAATGGAAAACTTGTTTGTATATTCCTTATCCCACAAAATACTTTTCATTTTTCCAGACAGCTTAATTTCCTTTGTTTCACCACTTGTGTTGAGAAACAGGAAATGAGTCGCATCAATTTGTCTCGCCATTATTCCCGATGGAACATCAGGCCCCTTTTTAATGTTCAGTTTATTTATCAACTCATCCAATAAAGGATTTAGTATGCTTTCATTTGCAGACAGACCAACAAATATGGCTTTCCCTTTCCCATAATTATTGACTGTGACGATAGGATAGTCTTTATCAAGACTCGTAATGCTTGCAAGCACTTCGGCGCCTTTTGGTTCAATCATATCAAAACGGGAAGTCTCCAGTTTGATTGTTTTCCCATTATAATTGATTTCCATTTTTTTGCCTGAAAATGATTTTCGGGATACTTCGTTGAGCGATTCTGTTTCTTCATAACTGGCAACTCTAATCCCAAAAATATCATTCAGCAATCCGGGTCTTGTGGTTTTAAAGACCTGTCCATTTTCATCCACCACAGCCGAATTACCCGTCATTACTACTGTGCCGCCATTAGCAACATAGTTTCTGATTTTTGCTGCAGTAGCTTTATCCATCACCGAAACACCGGGAACAATCAGCAGTTTGTAGTTTAAATCGCTCCTGCTTATTTCAACCACATTGGCATCCATATTCCGCCAATAAAATAAATTCCAGCAGGCTTGCAATTGCTCATCCTGTTTTTCGGTAAACTCACCTCCTGCCATTACACTTGGAAATGAAAACGCCAAACCCACTTCTGGCATAGACTTGTAAGGAAAGTATTTTTCGATTTTTTTAAACTCAGTTGCAATTTTTTTATACTCATCATATTTTCTATTGGTAATCCCATCCCAATCTAACATGCCTTGTAAATACTGTTCTTCTCCTGCATGCATGCTTTGCCATGTCCAGCCACAAACCATTTGATTGCCATAAAACAAAGTGGCATAAGCTGATTTTCGTATAGAATTAGGCACTGCAGTCATCGTTGTAAATTCATTGCACCAAAAGGGTTCCCTACTTTCGAACTGAATACGTGAAATGCCAAACAACGCATTCATTACTCCCCAGTTGGTTGTTAGCGAATTTCCCGGATAAAATCCTGCGCCTTCACGGGTCATCTTACCAGAATAAGCAATCTCTGCATAATCGAAATATTTCAGGTGACTGTAATACCAGGCGTTGGTGTTGGTTAAAACATTGGGGGCGTTTGCGTTTACTTTATTCAATACTTTCAGTAACAAATTATTTATTTCATCAGAAACAAACCTGCGAAAATCCAGCATTCTTTCAGGTGCTCCAGTAACAGAGCCAGATTGGGGCAAACCTATTTCATCAAATGAATTTAATCTTCTGCTCCAACGCTGTGTAGCCCAGGCTGTATTTAGTTTTTCAACAGTTGAATATTTTTTCCTGAGCCAAACAATAAACCTTTGCTTAACCGCTTCGGAATAAGAAATGGGGCCATCACCTGATTCGTTGTCTATTCCAAAAGCTATTAAAGCCGGATGGTTTTTATAATGCTTTGATATAGAATCGGTGTAACGCAAAGCGTATTTTTGATAATTTGGATCGCCAACATCATCCATATAACGATGATTGGGATAAAGCCTGTTACCACTTGCATCTGTAACATCAATGGATGGAAATTTTTTGTGCAGCCAAATTGGCACCGGATGAAGAGCAATATCAAGTATGACTTTTATTTCTGCATCGTTCATCAAATCCATTACTTTATCAAACCATGCAAAATCAAATTTACCTTCTGAAGGTTCGTAGCTGTCCCAGGCCAAATGCCCCATACGTACTACATTGAACCCGGCAGCCTTCATTAACTGAATATCAGCTTTTATTTTTTCAATATTTTTATCATCATGCGGATGGTAATTTGCACCCACATACAATTGTTGTGCACCAGCAAAAAAACTATTGACACAAAAAAATAGTATAGCTAATGTAATTTTCATTATAAATCATATTGAGTGTTAAGTAACTTATAAAGCAGTAAATGTTTTGTCTATCTATTAATGACAAAGGGCTGAAAATAATTATTGAATCGTAATTTTTACTTTTTGTAAAATGTTGCGTGATGAATTACCCAGTTGCAGAATAAAATCTCCGGCTTCTACGTTCCAATCTTTTTTAGCTTCATCGTAAAATGCCAGATCAGACACTTTAATATTCATCTCTACCGTTTTTGTTTCACCAGGTTTCAAAAATATTTTTTCAAAAGCTTTCAATTCTTTTTCGGGACGCAATACACTGCATACAGGTTGACTGGTATATACCTGCAGCACCTCAGCGCCAAATTTATTCCCCGTATTTTTTATGGTAACTTTTGCACGAATGGTTTCATTTTTTTTATACCTTTTCTTATCTGTTGTAAAATTGCTGATAGAAAAATTGGTATAAGAAAGTCCATAACCAAATGGATACAGCGGCTCAATTTTTTTGGTATCAAACCAACGGTAACCTACTAAAACTCCTTCTGCATAAGTCAGCGTTTTGTCTCCGGGAAAACTGTTGGTAGCATGTGCAGGCGATTCATTGATGTTTTTAGGCATTGTCCAGGGCAGTTTGCCGGAAGGATTTACATTTCCTAACAATACATCTGCCAGGGCATTACCACCTTCGGAACCATTGAACCAACTCCAAACCAAAGCCGAAGTTTTTTTGCCTATTTCGTCTATATCAAAAGGAGCCCCACCAATCATCACTACAATGGTTTTTGGATTTACTTCTAATATTTTTTTTATCAGTTCCTCTTGACCAAATGGAAGCTTCAAAGTTCTACGGTCAGATGCTTCGGTTTCGTAATCACGGTTCGATCCTGCAAAAACAATAACTATGTCTGAATTTTTAGCAGCTTCAATAGCTTCTTGTAATTTAACAGGGTCTAATTGATCAATGGTTACAGGACCGCTCAAAGTAATATCACCTAATTTACCTGACTTTTTTTCTTCATAACGTTCTAAATAGCCTTCAGCATAATTAATTTTTATGGAATTTGGCAACCTGTTT
>JBEBHT010000309.1:0-4983 GCA_040081135.1 Lacibacter sp.
GTAAATGTTTCAGTAAGACCAACACTGTATTTAAAAGCATAGTCTTTATCCAGGCCGCCACTGGTTGTATTCTTATCTTTTGTTTCTTTTAATTCACTTACACCACCCCGCATACTTTCTTTTGCATATTCCCATGTAGTTAAAGAACCCAGTGCATTGGTGCCTAATGAAATAATACCGATGACCGTTGCAATGGCAAGGGCTTTGAATGCAGTTGACAGTTCTTTCTTTTTGAAACTGTCAATTAAGAAACCGACTGTGATTGCTCCCAGTATTATGAGTGTATAATAAACGATTTGTAAGTGATTTGTACTGAGTTGCAAAACCAATCCTGTTGACAGTGCCGCACTGCCCAGCCACCATCTCTTTTTGAAGAGCAATAATAAACCTGCAATTACTAATGGAGCGTAACCCAGTGCCAGCATTTTTGTATCATGTCCGGCTCCAATAATAATCGGATCGTATGTAGAGTAGGCATAAGACAAAGCGCCCATTATGGCAATCCATGGATTAATTCCCAATACCAATGCAAGCAGGTAAAAACTCAGGCAGGCCAGGAAAAAGAAATTGGCAGGTTTCGGTAAGCTGAGTGTTAATATATAACTCACATAATAGAAGGACACTTTATGAGTTCCCTCTAACGCAATCTGGTAAGTAGGCATTCCACCGAACATGCTGTTGGTCCATTTGGGAAAATGACCGAGTTTTTCTTTCTGTTCAAATGATTGCTGGGCCATTCCTTTCCAGCCAATATTGTCGTGTGCGTTTAATACTTTTCCTTCAAATGCAGGTTTGCAATAGATGAGTGCAACTACAACAAAAACAGCAACGGCAATGGCGTGAGGAATCAGCTTTTTAAAATCGAAGTTCATGTGATATTTTTTATTGCTTTTTTACTTGCCACATAGCATGCCCGTGAAATATTTATCCTGGTAAAGGATTTCTGTTCATGGGCATTTCATGTGCAAAATTTTCAGTTTCAGTGAGGCAAAATAATGGTATTTTGGGGGATTGACAGCATTTTTAACAGATGAAAAGATTTTTGTTTTTCAGCCGGGTGGCTTTTATTCTCAATCTGCTCTACTTTGTTTATCTATTCCTGCGGTTTAAACCATTTGTCACATCCCAGGTATTGATTTCATTGATTGTGATTGGAGGGTGGTTTCTCAGTATTCTGGTGAACTTTTTGGTGGCAGGCTGGTTATTGATTCTGCTGCTTAAAAAGGAAGAGCAGCTAAAGGTAAACTGGATGATTTTATTTAATTCGGCCGTATTTATCTTTCAACTCCTTTACTATTTCTTATGATTCATCAAATCATCAAAGACAAATCAACAAGACTGTTTATCATCCTCGGCGGTTTCTTTATTGCCAATGCACTGATTGCTGAGATCATTGGGGTGAAAATCTTTTCACTGGAGAAAACACTTGGTTTATCGCCGATGGATATTAAACTGTTCGGGAATGTATTATCGGTAAATCTTACTGCCGGTGTGCTTTTATGGCCGGTTGTTTTTATAATGACCGATATCATCAATGAATACTACGGCATGAAAGGGGTGAAATTTCTTTCTTATTTAACAGCCGGGTTAATCGCTTTTGCTTTTCTCATTTTCATCCTTGCAATGAAACTTGTACCAGCTGACTTTTTTATTACCAGCAAGCAGGGCAGTGGTGTTCCTGATATGGAGAAAGCGTATAACAGTGTATTGGGACAGGGAGGTTTTATCATCATTGGTTCTTTAACAGCTTTTATATTGGGTCAGCTGGTGGATGTATTTGTTTTTCATAAAATTAAAAAGGTAACAGGGGAGAAGAGCATCTGGTTAAGAGCAACCGGCTCCACATTGATCTCACAATTCATTGATAGTTTTGTAGTGCTGTTCATTGCCTTTTATATTGGCACAAGGGTAAACAGTCAAGGCAATGATTTTGTATGGCCCTTCAGTTTATTTATAGCTGTTGGGATTGTAAATTATATCTACAAGTTTATTGTAGCAATCATACTCACTCCTGTCATTTATCTTGTACACAACCGCATTGAAAAATATCTTGGTCATGAAAGAGCTGCTGAAATGAAAAGGGCAGCAATGCAGGATGAGTGAGTTAATACTTTTCTTTTAATAGCCTTGTTACCACTTTATCAATCGGAAGAGTAACAGTATCTGCATTGAAATCAGCCCAGTCAATCAACCGGAATACTTCCGATTCACCCATTGGGTCAGCAATTTGATGCGGTTCAAAATCAAACAGTTTTTGTTTGAAGTTTACTGTAAAAGGTTCTAAGGGCTTTACGAAATAGTAAATGGAGATGATCTGGTGCTCCGGGTTAAAAGCACTCATCTGGAAATAATCAGTAGTATAAATATGATCGCCAATTTCAACTTCAAGGTTCATTTCTTCTTTCATTTCCCGTTTCAGGCAATCTCTTGTTCCTTCGCCCAACTCTAAACCGCCGCCGGGAAATTTAGTGATATATGCACCACGTATAAATTCATCACTAACTACTACCTGTTTATTCTCAGTGACAACGATTCCGTATACTCTTATATTAAACATGGATTAACTTGATTTGGCTTAGAACTTTCTTTTACGCATAAAATAAATGCCAATGATAACCGACATGACTACGGATAATAAAATGGGGAAATAAAATGCAAAGCTGGAAGTTTGGCCGGGTATGGGAACATTCATTCCATAGATGCTGGCAACCAATGTCGGCAGCTGCAGCATAATGGTAATATAAGTCAACCGCTTCATTACCTGGCTCTGGTTAATACTGATCACACTGGCAAAAGCATCGAGTGATGAGCTGAGGATATTGGTGTAAGTGTTCGCCATTTCAAGGGCCTGGCTGGTATCTACAATTAAATCCTGTAAAATCTCATCTTCATCATCATTCAATGCGAGGAAATGGGTGCGTTGAAGTTTCATCAGTAATAATTCATTGCTGCGTAAAGCAGTAACAAAATAAACAAGGCTTTTCTGGATCCGCATCAGATCGAGCAGCTCTTCATTCCGGTTGGCATCATAAAGTTTCTGTTCAAGCAGGTTTCTTTTATGATTGATCTCTTTCAGGAATTCCATATATGCCTGTACCACTTTTTCAAAAATCTTCAGCACCATCAGGTTCTTCTTATCCGGATGACGGTTTTGAAATGTGTTCAGGAATTTTTTAATTGCTCCGTTATCAAAAGAGTTAACGGTTACAATCTGGTTATGCGTTAAAATTATGCAGATGGGAATGGTGATATAAAATGCATCACTGTCGTTGAACGAATTATTTTCTGTGGGTGTTTTAATTACAATCAGCCTCACATTGTCTTCCTCTTCAAAACGGGAACGTTCATCAATATCCAGTGAATCTGAAAGAAAATCAAGGGGGATATCCAGGGCGTCTGCAACTTCAGAAAACTCTTCCTGTTTTAACGGGGGAACAATATTCACCCATGAACCTGCTTCAGGCTTTTCAATTGCAAGGGTGTGGCCGTTTTCGTTTTTGAAATATTGCAGCATAGCGGCGCAAAGGTAATGAGCTGAACCTTATTCTGCGACTGAAAATTCCTGCGCTTCATTTTTTCTGCTGCGCATAGTTTTATAATGATGCGTATTGTGGAATAAGTTGAAATAAAGCAACTCTCTTATTGTGATCATTCCAAGCACCGGATGGGATACCTGATAGTTATCAATATTTTCATCTTCCCAGTAATAACGTATCTGGTCGAGGTATTTTTTTGCGATATGTTCAAAACGGACAATTAATTTTTCCTTAGCGTCTTTTTCCTGTTTAATAACAGGTTCGTACCGTTTGTCAATTTCAAATCCTTCGTCTATTTTTTTGTAGTAGATTTCAATCAATTCTTCGTAAGTTAAAGACGCATGTTTTGGCTTGCCAAATTTCCATTTTAATAAGAATTTCGGGGCAAACAATCCAACCCAGCTTCTATGCATACTGAGTGAAAGATGTTCCAGGTTTTCAGCAACTGACCATTGTTCGGATTTGTAAAAAAAGAAAGGCACTTCCAGTTGACGGCATTGTTTTACAATATCCTCAATGGTATTTTCAGCGTGATTCAATATCTGAAACTTATTTAAATGATAGCGTTTGGCAATCATTGGGTGTTGTTGGTTAGGGTTTGAATTAAAATTATATTCAGGTTATAACTCAATTGAACCGGAAAAAACAAACTTCGCAGGTCCGCAAAGCCAGATGTCTTCAAAGCTTGTATCCGATGTCTTTTTAAATTTTACGTTCAATTCACCTCCCGGTGTCACTATTTTTTTCTCCTGCGTTCCAATTGTTCCATCACTTGCTGCTATTGCGGCGGCTGTTACACCTGTGCCACAGGAAAAAGTTTCTGCTTCAACTCCACGTTCATATGTGCGTACGCTCAGATGTGTGGAATGAACCTGAACAAAATTAACATTGATCCCAGTTGTACGAAAGGGGGCGGAATTGCGGATGCGTCTTCCTTCTGTAAAAACGTCCGTTTTTTCTACATCATTCTCCCACTTAATATAGTGTGGTGAACCGGTATTGAGAATCGAATGATCAGCTGCTTTTTCAATCTCATCTACATCCTTCATTTTCAATTCAACCCAGCCGTTTTCTTTCAGCACTGCTTCATGAAACCCGTCTGTAGCAAGGAACCTGGCCGATTTATCAATAACATTCATTTGTTTGGCAAAGGCCACCAGGCATCTGCCGCCGTTGCCACACATGCTTCCTTCAGCCCCATCTGCATTGTAATAAATCATCTCAAAATCGTATCCTTCTTTTAGCTGTAATAACATTAATCCATCGGCACCAATGCCGAATCTTCTGTCGCATAAAAAGGCTATTTCTACGCTGGTTAACTGCGTATAATTACCAAGACGATTATCGAGGATAATGAAGTCATTACCGGTTCCCTGATATTTATAGAAGTCAATTCTCATATTGTCGAAATAATTCCAAGCGATTTTTTAATTAAAGATTCAACGGC
>JBEBHT010000310.1:0-4972 GCA_040081135.1 Lacibacter sp.
AGATGCTCCGCCGAGTTCTTCAGAACTTACTTCTTCATTGGTAACTGTTTTCACAACGTTGGGTCCTGTAACAAACATATAACTCGTGCCTTCCACCATCAATGTAAAATCTGTGATTGCAGGAGAGTACACTGCACCACCTGCACATGGCCCCATAATAGCAGAGATCTGCGGTATAACACCACTCGACCAAACATTACGGTAAAAAATATCAGCATAACCACCCAATGAACGTACACCTTCCTGTATCCTTGCGCCACCAGAATCATTCAAGCCAATCATTGGCGCTCCGGTTTTCATTGCAAGGTCCATGATCTTACAAATTTTTTCTGCATGTGTTTCCGACAAAGAACCACCAAATACAGTAAAGTCCTGTGCAAAAACATAAACTAAACGGCCATGCACAGTTCCATAACCTGTAATTACACCATCACCATAAAACTGTTGATCTTCCATGCCGAAGTCAATGGTGCGGTGCAATACCAATGCACCGATCTCTTCAAATGATCCTTGATCCATCAGCAGGCTGATACGTTCTCTTGCAGTGAGTTTTCCTTTCTGATGCTGTTTGTTATTCCTGTCTTCACCACCGCCCAATTTTCCTTCTTCCAGTTTCTCTCTGAGTATTTCAACTTTTGATTTCATGCGTTTGTATTTACTTTTTCATTTTTCATTTCTTATTTCTCATTCCTGATTTCTTCTAAGCAAGCCTTCTTTTCCAGCTCGTTACTTTATGCTGAACAGGCTGC
Organism: Lacibacter sp.; assembly: GCA_040081135.1. Classification (GTDB taxonomy): domain Bacteria; phylum Bacteroidota; class Bacteroidia; order Chitinophagales; family Chitinophagaceae; genus Lacibacter. The sequence goes on from JBEBHT010000310.1 coordinate 750, forward strand.
GTAATACTTTGTTTTTCCATCCAGTATTTTAAAGCAGCCAGTGCTGCAATCTCTGCACTGGCTTTATGTTTTTCTTTTATTTTTTCAGGTGTGTAATAGTTTTTTACAAAATGGGTATCAAAATGCCCGGAAAAAAAAGCTTCATGTTCAAATACAAATGTGCCGAAGGAAAGGGTAGTGGCAACACCTTCAATTGTATAATCTTTGATGGCCTGCAGCATTTTCTGGATGGCTTCTGTTCTTGTTTTGCCATGCACCACTAATTTAGCAATCATTGGATCGTAATAAATAGAAATGTCCATTCCTTCCTCATAACCATCATCAACACGAATTCCTTCACCGGTTGGTTTCTCATATTTGGTTAAAGTGCCAATGGAAGGAAGGAAATTATTCAATGGATCTTCAGCACATACACGCAGCTCAATGGCATGACCATTTAATACTAAATCCGTTTGAGCAAAGCTCAGCAGTTCACCTCTTGCAATTTTAATCTGTTCTTCCACCAGGTCAAGACCGGTGATCATTTCTGAAACGGCGTGCTCCACCTGTAAACGGGTATTCATCTCAAGGAAATAAAAATTCAGTTTCTCATCCATTAAAAATTCAACTGTACCAATGCTGGTATAGTTGCAGGCTCTTGCCACCATTACAGCAGCATCACCAATCTGTTCACGCAATTCTGGTGTAATGATGACAGATGGAGTTTCTTCAATTAGTTTTTGATGACGGCGCTGAACGCTGCATTCACGTTCAAAGCCATGAATAATATTTCCATGCTGATCAGCTACCACCTGCACTTCAATATGGCGAGGTGAGCTGACATACTTTTCAATAAACACAGATCCATCACCAAAGGATGCTGTGGCTTCACTAACGGCTCTTTGCATCTGTTCTTCAAAGTCTTCTTCTTTTTCAACGATCCGCATTCCTTTTCCACCGCCACCTGCAGATGCTTTGATGAGAATGGGATAGCCAATCTGTTTGGCTGTTTCTTTTGCCAGTGGAATATCATCAATGGCTTTATCAATTCCCGGAACCATGGGAATATTATATTTCTTCACAGATTCTTTGGCTGCAAGTTTAGATCCCATAGTCCGCATGGCCGCAGGACTTGGGCCGATGAATATAATTCCGGCGTCTTGCACCTTTTGAGCAAAGTCTGCATTCTCGCTCAGGAAACCATAGCCCGGATGAATACCATCAACACCCAATTCTTTTGCAAAAGCAATGATCTTATCTGCATTCAAATAAGATTCATTGGATGGTGCGGCACCAAGGCAAACTGCTTCGTCTGCAAATAATACATGTGGTGAACGCCGGTCTATATCACTGTAAACAGCAACAGACTGAATCCCCATTTTTCGGATCGTCCGCATAATGCGCAAAGCAATTTCTCCACGATTGGCAACTAATATTTTTTTCATAAATGAGTTTCAAAAAATGATTAATCAAATTCCACCAGCAACTGTCCTTTATCAACTGCCTGTCCTGCAGTAACTGCTATGCGTTTGATTTTTGCACTGGTATGAATGACAATACTGTTTTCCATTTTCATAGCAACAAGAATTAAAATCCTGTCACCTTCTTTTACTTCCTGTCCTTCGGTTACTGCAATTTCAAGTACCAATCCAGGCATGGGTGCTTTGATTTCTTTGATCTGTTTATTGGTGGCAACAGCACTGAAACCCATCTTATCCAGCATTTGGTCCAGCTCATCTTTAATTTCAATGGCAAAATTTTCGCCACCCACTGCAATGGTCAGTTTCCTGGCATCATTGTCAGCTTCTATCAGCCTGGCATTCACTGAGCGGTGATCTCTAATGAGATTAAATTCTGACGGAGATTTTTTTACGAGGTCAACAGCATCGATCTGTTCTTTGGTAAAATCAAATTCAAATTCGTTCACTTTTACTTTGTACACTGGCAGGCTGTTCGGCATATGCAATGAGTTTGTTGTAAGTTAATTCATTCAGGAGAAAAAAAACAGCAATTCTGTTTAGCTGAAATCCATGGAATGTTTGGCTAAGATTGCCGTTTAAATTCAATTTTATCCTGATTACACTCATTCCATTTTAGAATTCAGGTCATGGCTATGGATTTGTTCCATTTTTTACACGGTCATGTATTCCTGTTGCTGTATATTGAACTTTTATTCAGGTTATGATGGAGATATTGTCTGCTTATTCAACATTCAACTGGGCACTTATCCTGCTGGCTGCATTTATTATCGGTCTTTCCAAAGCCGGGCTAAAAGGCATGGATATGCTCAATGTAACCATCATGGCCATTGTATTTGGAGGCAAAGCATCTACAGGAATTGTGCTGCCCTTATTATGTGTGGCAGATATTGGTGCTGTGTTTTTTTACAACCGTCATGCACAGTGGAAACATTTCTGGAAACTGATACCCTGGATGGCCATTGGTATTTTAATTGGTGTTTTTGTGGGAAGGGATTTGAATGAAGCTGTGTTCAGAAAAGTAATGGCGCTGATAATACTTATTACCGTAGTGATTATTCTTTACATGGAATTTCGTAAAACAGTCAGCATACCAACGAATCCTTTATTTGTATCCGGTACCGGTTTGGTGGCGGGCTTTACCACAATGCTGGGCAATCTTGCAGGTGCATTCTCCAATATTTATTTTCTTGCTATGCGTTTGCCAAAGAATGATTTTATCGGTACAGCTGCATGGGTGTTTTTGGTCATCAACCTGTTTAAACTTCCGTTCCAGGTTTTTTACTGGAAAAATATTACAGCATCCAGTTTACAAACAGATCTGGTGTTATTGCCTGCTTTAGCAATTGGATTCTGGATGGGATTGAAAATTGTTCATCGAATTAAAGACGATAATTACAGGAAAGTGGTGATTGTGTTAACGCTGATCGGCGCTGTGTTTATATTTTTGAAACAATAAGCTGCGTTGGTAATATTCAATTCATTCTTCTTTATTTTGCAACCATGCTCGACTGGTGGATTTATGTAATCATTTGCTTTGGTGCTTTGTTCGCAGGCTTTATTGACGCTGTTGTTGGCGGTGGCGGCTTAATACAGGTGCCCATGCTGCTGATCCTCTTTCCCGAACTTACGCATGTGCAGGTAATTGCCACCAATCGTTTTGCATCAGTTGCAGGTACAGCCGTCGCCGCTTTTCAGTATATCCGCATGGTGGGGGTTGATGTTTCTGTTGCTGTTGTTACCGGCATTACTGCTGCCATTGCTTCTTTCAGCGGAACTTTTGTGATGGAGCTGATTCGTCCTGAAGTATTTAAACCACTGCTTCTTGTGGTAATTATTGTGCTGGCTATTTACACATTTATCAAAAAAGATTTTGGTGCTGTGCATGAAGTAAAATACAAAGGGAAAACCTTTCTTTTTGTTTGCGGAGCTATTGGAGCGGTGATTGGTTTTTACAATGGTTTTATCGGTCCCGGTACAGGCAGTTTACTTGTATTTGCTTTTGTAAGCGTAGCCGGAATGAATTTCCTGCATGCATCTTCCACATCTAAAATTATTAATGCGATTGCTGATGCAGCTTCATTGATTGGATTTCTCCTTAATGGAGCTGTATTGTTTAAGATTGCTTTACCCATGATGGTTTGTAATATGCTCGGCGGTTATATTGGCAGTAAAGCCGCAATCTTAAAAGGCAATGTATTTATCCGCTATGTATTTCTGCTGGTCATCAGTTTGCTTATTCTGCGATTGGGAAAGGATGTAATTATGGCATGGAAATAATCAGTCTGTACATGAACTGGATGTCCGATTCAGATTAATCTGAATATCGCTTTCAGGAGGGATAAATATTTTAAGAACTCAAACTTCGCTACTTTGCACTGTTGTTCCTGTATGTTCTTCTGCCTTTCAATGGCATTCCTGCATCCTTCAGCAATTCTTTTTACACCTGAAAATTTATAGTATGAAAAACACTTTACTCCTGGCCGTATTCTTTACTTTTTTGTCGGGCACTTTATTAGCACAGCAAACAGATACATTGATTGTACAGGCTGATTTGCAATCCGCAACTACATCAAATCATAAGGAAAGAGTTTACAAAATCAAACCATGGGTTGATATTCCTGTTACTGTTGCTGTAGATGTGTATTCATTTTATGGAATGGGAGTGATCTATGGAAGAGACAGGATTCCTGAATCAGTGATCCTGGCATTGAATAAAAATGATGTCAACAGTTTCGACAGGCCCATCATCAATAACTATTCAGA
>JBEBHT010000311.1:0-4959 GCA_040081135.1 Lacibacter sp.
GTTTCTCCGGCCGGACCAAACCCTTCAATCTGTTTCATACTGCCATAGCGACTGGCCATTCCTGCTGCTAAAATCAATAAAGTAGGTTTCATGTGTTCCTTTTTATTTTGTTGTTTGCTCCAGATAGTTATCGGGAATATTCGCCATAAAAAATATCAATGCCAGTTGCTAAAAACTGCCCGATAAGTTTTATACCTCATTTCATATAATCATTTATTTTTGGGCGCTGCGAAGATAAGCAACAATCTTTCCCGAAACCATGCAAAGAGTCCCCGATTTTATTAAATCCAACGAAGTTGTGTGGACATTATCCTCCGGCAGTTCCTTTGGATTTACGGTGGCAAGACTCGATGAAATTCATCCATTTATTTCCGGTAACAAGTATTTTAAACTCAAATACAACCTGCATTCAGCACTCACACAGAACAAACAAGGAATTATTACGATGGGCGGGGCTTTTTCAAACCATCTTTCTGCAACAGCCTTTGCCTGCCATGAAGCCGGGCTGAAATCGGCCGGTATAATTCGTGGAGAACTTGCCCAGCCTTTGAATCACACATTATCTTTTTGTGAACAGATGCAAATGAAATTAATTCCCGTGGAGCGAAAAGATTACAACAGGAACAGCGAAACAGCAGAAGAAATTCGCAGGAACAACGATCATTTGTTCTTTGTACCTGAAGGTGGAGATAATGCAGAAGGCTTGCAGGGCTGCAAAGAAATTTTATCAATGATTCCCGATGCTGATTCATTTACACATATCCTTTGCTGTATGGGCACAGGCACAACTTTTAAAGGAATTGCTGCATCTGCAAAAAAGCGTCAAACGGTTATTGGCATTCCTGTTTTAAAAATCAGAACCGATGAAAGGGATTTGTTTATTCAGCAACATGCAACCATTGAATCAGCAGCAGAAAAGCAGGTGTTGTTTGATTATGCCGGTGACGGTTATGCGAAACTGAATGAGGGACAACTCAATTTTATGAATTCATTTTATACCAAAACAGGTATTCCAACCGATATTGTGTATACGGGTAAATTAATGCAGGCAGTAATTACACTTGCTGAACAGGATTATTTTACCCGAAATAATAAAATACTGGTGCTGCATACAGGCGGGTTACAGGGTAACAGCAGTTTAAAGCCCGGTATGTTATTATACTGAACGGCATTATATTTGCGAATCAACAACATCAACTGATTTTTATACAACATCCATGAAGAAACTGTTTTTACTGATATTCACTTTTCTCAGCTTCACCCTTCTTGTATCTGCACAAACAGATACGCTTCCTAAATTTAAAGCAATTAAGAAAAATGGGGAGATCAGTATCAGCTGGATCAATAGTTTTAAGAATGTGTCGCAGGTGAATATTCAGCGGTCAAAAGACAGTACAAGAAATTTCAGCACCATTCATTCACTGTCAAACCCCAATTTAAAAAGTTATTCTTACGTTGATAAAACAGCGAAGAACGACAGTGGCTATTACCGCATCTTCGTTTTGTTTGAAGGTTCCAATTATATTTTCACTCCATCCAAACGTCTTTTTATTGATACAACAAAAATTGTTGCTCCTACACCTAAGATTACAGCAGTGACTGAAAGAGAAAAGGAAAGACCGAAAGAAGAAAAACCAAAAGAAGAAAAAGCACCACCTCCTCCACCGAAACCTGTTTGGGTTCCCTCTGTTTATGTTTTTACCGGTGATGATGGAAATGCTGTGATTAAAATTCCTGATGTTGCCTCAAAAAAATATTCCATCAAATTCATGAAAGAAGATGGCAGCACCCTATTTGTAATACCACAGGTAAAGGAACAATATCTTACACTTGACAAGGTGAACTTCCTGAAGTCGGGCTGGTACTATTTTGAATTGACGGTAGATGGAAAACTGAAAGAGAAAAATAAATTTCTCATCACAAGGGATAATTAATGCAGGTATAAAAAAAGTATAGTTGCTGGTAACGAAGTCTTCTTACTTCTTACTTCTTACTTCTTACTTCTTACTTCTTACTTCTTACTTCCAGCTTCACATCAAACACTTTTTCAAAATTCTGCTTCACTCTTTCTTTAGCTTCTTCAAAGTCAACAGCTCTGCCTAATTCTTTTTGCAGCGAAGTCACCTGTTTATTTTCAATACCGCAGGGGATGATATAGTTGAAGTAATCAAGATCAGTATTTACATTGAACGCAAATCCATGCATGGTAATCCATCTGCTGCATCGCACACCCATTGCACAGATCTTCCGTTCTTTTCCTTTGATATCCGGATCAAGCCACACTCCTGTTTCACCTTTACTGCGATCGCCTTTCAATCCATAATCAGTCAGCGTTAAAATAATGATCTCTTCAAGCCTGCGCAGGTACTTACCAATATCTGTTTCAAATTTTTCCAAATCAAGAATGGGATAACCAACAATCTGCTGGGGACCGTGAAAAGTAATATCGCCGCCACGGTTGGTTGGAAAATATTCAATCCCTTTTTGGTTTCGTTCTTCTTCACTAATGAGAATATTCTTTACATCACCGCTTTTACCTAATGTATAAACTGGTGGGTGTTCCACGAAAAGAAGGTGATGATGGGTGTTAAGTAAAGTGTGAGGAGTAAAGTGTGAGGAGTCTTCAACTATCGACTCACCACTCACGACTAACGACTTCTCTTTATCGGCTAACAACCTCAGCTCAGACTTCACTTTCAAATTCTTCTGCATCAACATTTCCTGGTAATCCCAGGCCTGCTGATACGGCATTTGCCCCAAATCTTCAAATTGTACTTCCTGCTTCATGAACGGCAAAACTACAATGAATTCATTTCATAATTCCTGAGGGCTTATTTTTGCAGACAATGAGTAAAGAAGAACTGATAGAACTGGAAGGTGAACTCGATAACGGTGATGGCTCAGAAGAGTTGTATGAGCGGATGCGTTTTGTGGTAAGCAATGGACAGGAACCATTACGGATCGACAAATTTTTACTTACCAAGATCGAAGGTGCTACACGAAATAAAGTGCAGAGGGGCATTGCATCAGGTCTTGTACTGGTGAATAATGCTCCCATTAAGGCAAACTATAAAGTAAAACCGGGTGATGAGATCATAACTTTTTCTGATACTGCTCCTGCCGATACAGAGATTAAACCTGAAGAACTTCCACTCAATATTGTTTATGAAGATGAATCGGTTGTTGTGGTAAATAAAGTAGCCGGCATGGTGATGCACCCCGGCAGTGGTAATTACAGCGGCACATTGGTGAATGGTATTGTGTGGTATTTAAAACAGCAGCAGCCTGAATTAACGGAGGATCAGCTTCCACGTTTCGGCATGGTGCACCGCATTGATAAAAATACAAGCGGGCTTGTAGTATTGGCAAAAAATGAACAGGCAAGTCTGCACTTAGCGAAACAATTCTTTGATCATACGGTTGAACGCAAATACATTGCCTTGGTTTGGGGCGATTTGAAAGAAGAAACAGGAACCATTATCGGGCATGTGGGCAGGCATCAGCGTTTCCGTAAGATCATGGATGTATATCCTGATGGTGAATATGGTAAAGAAGCCACCACACATTACAAAGTATTGGAACGGTTTGGTTATACAACTTTGGTTGAATGCAGATTAGAAACTGGACGCACACACCAGATTCGTGTGCACATGCAGCATATCGGTCACCCATTATTTAATGATGACACTTATGGTGGCGACCGAATTGTGAAAGGAACTGTTTATACCAAGTACAAACAATTTGTTGATAATTGTTTTAACATTTGTGCAAGACAGGCACTGCATGCAGAAACACTTGGCTTTACGCATCCAAAAACACAGAAACGAATTTTGTTTGAAAGCGAACTGGCCATTGATATGCAGAAAGTAATTGAAAGGTGGAGAGTGTATACAAAAGCAAAAAATCTTTTGGAAGAAGAATAAGTTTTTTTGTCTGACGCCCTCGTCAGACAAATTAAGAATGTTCTTTAGACAATAAATAAATCCCGCCAGACGAAAACGTCAGACGGGATTTACATTAAACCCTATGTAAATAGTATCGATTACTCCCTGTTCCTGAATCGGAACTTACTGTTGAGCCTTAACCCTATTGTGTGCACAGAACCTTGCTTATAAAAAACATTTTCGTATCTAAACGACAAATCAATTTGTACGATTTTTTCGGATGGGAACAGGTAGCCAAAGCTTAGCCCACTAACAGGACCTTTAATTGTTTCGTCTACATCAGCCCCATCCATATTTTGATAACTACGTGCACCATAAAAGCTATAACCTAATTGCGGTTCTGTGTAAAATCCTGATCCACTTCGATCGAGTGTATAACGATACCCTACTTTTACAGGGATGTAAACCACACCGTAGGCTTCCGGGTATTCAATTTCAGGAATATATTTTGCCCCTACCTCTATAGTTACTTCGTCAGCAGCTTCTCTTACAGGAATTCCAAACCTCAACATGGCACCAAAACCTACGATGTATTTTGACTCCGGCTTTGGGTTTAAAACTGTGAGAACCTCAATCTGGGCATTTGTTTTAAAAGCAAGTAATAGTGAGAAGAACAACAATAATTTTTTCATAAGGCATATAGTTTAGTTTGAAAATAATTATATAAATAAATACCGTCAGACCGGTTTTACTTCGGAAACACCATCTTATAATCCACATTCACCTTACCTCTTGAAATATCATCCAGCTTGCCTTTTAACAGTTTGCGTTTTAAAGGCTTGAGGTAATCGATGAATAATTTCCCTTCAATATGATCGTATTCATGCAGGATCACTCTTGCAGTAATACCATCAAATGTGTTCACATGTTCTTTAAAGTTTTCATCCATATAACGGATGGTCACTTCTTCAGCACGGTAAATATCTTCACGAATCTTTGGAATACTTAAACATCCCTCATTATACACCCAGTCATCACCCAGCAATTCTTCCACATGTGCATTGATGAACACCTG
>JBEBHT010000312.1:0-4938 GCA_040081135.1 Lacibacter sp.
TGAATTAAAAACAATCATTGCTTCCATTATTACTGAAGTTGGTGCTGTATCAGCTGCTGATATGGGTAAAGTAATGGGAGTTGCCAGCAAACAGTTAGCAGGAAAGGCAGATGGCAAAACAATCAGCGCTGTGGTTAAAGAACTATTAAGCAAGTAATGATAATAGATATCATTTTCCTGGTGTTTATGGCAATGGCCATTTTCAAAGGCTTTCAAAAAGGGCTGATCGTTGCTGTGTTTTCAATTGTTGGATTTATAGTTGGTCTTGCAGCAGCATTAAAACTCAGTTCGCTTGTTGCAGCATGGCTGGGTGAATCAACAAATATTAATGCCAGGTGGCTACCTTTTATTGCTTTTTTAGCAGTGTTTATTGCTGTAGTGGTTATTATTCAGTGGGGAGCAAAGCTGATTGAAAAAGCAGTTGAACTGGCTTTCCTGGGATGGGTAAATAAATTTGCCGGTATTTTGCTGTATGCAGTTCTTTATTCATTAATCTTAAGTGTATTGTTGTTTTTTGCAGTTCAAATGCACGTATTTACTGCAAAAACTATTGAGGAGTCAAGAATATATGCATTCATACAGCCATGGGGCCCCAAAGTATTGGAAGCTTTGGGCGAAGTTGTTCCTGTATTCAGCAATGTTTTTGCAGATCTGCAGCAATTCTTTGAAAAGTTGGGCGGAAAGCTTTCGAACTGATAAGATGAATCTGCAACTGAATTACAGTTTTTCACTCAAATAAACTATTTTAGCAAAGAACATTTTTTGCTGCCAGCACATGAATTACGAAATTAAACAGGAAGGGAAATTCCGCTACATAGAAGTTGGTGAAGGCGAACCACTGATGCTACTTCATGGTCTTTTTGGTGCTTTGAGTAATTTCAAGGATCTGATTGATTTTTTCAGCAAGCGTACAAAAGTTGTTGTGCCCATGCTTCCGCTATTTGAACTTGACCTGCTTCACACATCTGTTGGCGGACTGGAAAAGCATGTTCAGAAATTTATTGAATTCAAAAATTATAACAATATTCATCTTCTTGGTAATTCACTGGGAGGGCATGTTGGATTAGTGCATGTATTAAAGCATCCAGAAAGAATTAAATCGCTGATTCTTACCGGCAGCTCCGGTTTGTTTGAAAATGGCATGGGCGATACCTATCCCAAACGTGGCGATTATGAATACATCAAGAAAAAGACAGAAGTAACTTTCTACGACCCAGCTGTTGCCACTAAAGAACTGGTTGATGAAGTATATGATATCGTTAATCAACGGATAAAAGCAATTAAGGTAATTGCTCTTGCAAAAAGTGCTATCAGGAATAATCTTGGTGATGAGTTAAAGGAAATTAAAGTGCCAACATTACTTATCTGGGGAAATAATGATACCATTACTCCTCCTTTTGTTGGTAAAGAATTTAATAAACTGATTCCTAATTCAGAATTACACCTGATAGATAAGTGCGGTCATGCTCCTATGATGGAACGACCTGATGAATTTAATGAAATACTGAATGGCTTCCTTACAAAACTGAGCAAGCCTGTGCCTGCGTAAGTAACAGGAAGAAATACAAATACAATGACAGCAGCTGAACTTATAACCAATCACATCCCTTCACTGCACAGTACCGATACCGTTCTGTTTGCCCTTGATTTAATGCAGGAGCACCGTGTTGCTGAATTACCATTTCTTGATAAGGATCAAAAATATATTGGACTGGTGCATGAAGAAGACCTGGAGGATGCTGACCAGCAAAAAACGGTTGATGCTTACCTGCAGCAGGGAAATCCAGTAAAAGTAAACCCGGGTGATTTTTTCCTTGTTCCACTTAAAATTATGCAGCAACGAAAATTAAGTTTGTTGCCTGTTGTAAATGAGGACGATGAATTAACAGGTGTTATAACGCAGGAAGAATTATTACAGGCTGCTTCTCAATATAACTCAGCATCTGTTCCCGGTGGTATCATCATCCTGCAAATGTCGCCCAACAGCTTTTATATTTCAGAAATCGGGAGGATTGTTGAATCAAACAACGCAAAAATCATTCACCTTAATACCTGGACCGATGCATCAACAGGGGAGTTATTAGTTGCTGTTAAAGTAAATAAGAGTGATATTCTTGATATTCTGGCTTCTTTTGAACGTTATCAGTACAACGTTCTTCAGTATTTTGGAGAAAATCTGTCTGAAGAGGAACTCAAGGTTAATTATGACCACCTGATGAATTACCTCAATATTTAACCCTTGTAATCATATATTCAATTCTCCTTAATTAAAGTTAAATTTACTGTTCGTATTTTTTGTGAAAATGATGATGCCGGTGAAGCTTACATATATCCTGTTGTTATTCGTTGCAGCGATGCTGAAAATATCGCCTGTTTTTGCCCAGCCATCAGTGGCTCATGATACGGCACATGAAAATTTATTAAAAACTATTGCGCAGTTTCCCGATTCTTCAGAAATGATTGTACGTTCTGTTACAGTAAAAGGGAATAAAAAAACAAAGGAGTATATCGCATTGCGTGAGGTGCCGTTTAAGACCGGCTCAAAACTTCATACCAATTCCTTGGCTGATATTATTGAGTCAGGGAGATTAAATATTGTCAACACACAATTATTCCTTGAAGTAATTGCCCGTATTGAATCCTGGGATGACAAGTATATAGATATTGTGTTTGATGTAAAAGAGCGATGGTATCTTTTTCCGCTTCCCCATTTTAAACTTGTTGACCGTAATCCAAACCAATGGCTTGTAGAACAGGGGGGCAGCCTGGAACGTGTGAATTACGGAATAAAATTAAACTGGGATAATGTTTCCGGCAGAAGAGATAAACTCAACTTCAATTTTATCAATGGATATACAAGAGAGTATTCTATTTTTTATGAACAGCCTTATTCTGATAAAAAACTGGAGAATGGTTTTTTAGCAGGTGTTTTTTATAAACAGTCACGGCAACTTGCTTTTGCAACTGACAAAAATAAGCAGGCATTCTTTCCGGTAGGTAATGCCCAGATTAATGATTTTGTACGCACAACATTTAGAGTTGAAACAGGCTTTACCATCCGTAAAGGAGTTAAGTACAGGCATGCATTCAGGTTAAATTATATCAGCGAACAGATTGCTGATACTGTGGCCAGAATTATTGAGAATAACCCTGGCAAAGGGTATCTTCCTTATTTCACCGGTAATGTTTCTAAGCAGCAGTTTGGTGAATTTGCCTATAACTACCAGTATTATAATGTTAACAATATTGTGTACCCATGGAAGGGGTTTGCGTTTAATGGCAATTTTTCTCAAAGAGGGTTAGGTGCAAAAGGAATGAACATGTGGCAGTTTTCGGGAAAAGCAGGCCAATTTTTACAATTAGCCAAAAAGACTTCCGTGGCTGTCGTTGGTTACTATATGATTAAAGTTCCTTTTGAGCAACCAATGTATAATATGGGCGCATTAGGTTATAATGATTGGTTTTTAAGAGGGCTCGAATACTATGTGATTGATGGTGTGCAGGCAGGAATCCTGAAAGCATCCTTCAGGCAGGAATTATTTCAGTTAAACGTTCCTACATTCATCATCAAAAATGAGAAATATAAAAAAATACCCTTTAAGGTAATTGCGAAAGTATATGGAGATATCGGGGCAAGTCATATGCCTGTATTTACAAATAGTATTCTGAATAATAAACTCCTGTACACTTATGGGGCCGGTTTTGATGTGTTGAGTTACTATGATTTTGTAGCCAAGATTGAATATTCATTTAATCAGTTGGGCGAAAAGGGTTTATTTTTACACATACGCAAGGATTTTTAATCACTGGTGAACTGAGTTAATAAGTGAATAGAATTCTGGCGTTCCCCATCAATCTATTATAAATATAAAAGGATGAAAGTAGCTATCTATAGTCGTGTATATGAAAACGGGCAGAGAGAGGATGTTCAGCGGCTTTTACATGAACTGGAAGCAAACAAAATCACTACAATTATTTACAGCGGATTGTATGAACAGATCAAAGAAGAAGTCTCTTTCATCAATACTCCGCAAATATTCCACACCTCAGCTGATCTGGATGATTCAATTGAATGCATGATCAGTTTAGGCGGAGATGGTACTTTGCTCGATACAGTTACGCTGGTTCGTAACCGCCATATTCCTCTGCTGGGCATCAATTTCGGAAGGCTTGGCTTTTTAGCAAGTATTGGCCGTGGTGAAGTGGAAACAGTGGTTGCATCATTAAAGAATCACACCTTTGTGAAAGATGAAAGAACCCTTATTCATCTCGACAGTAATACTCCCCTTTTTGGCGAAACACCTTATGCATTAAATGAATTCGCCATTCATAAGCTCGACACATCTTCCATGATAAAAATTCATGCTTACCTCAACGGTGAATTTTTAAATACGTATTGGGCCGATGGTCTTATTGTTGCTACTCCAACCGGATCAACAGGATATTCTTTAAGTTGTAACGGTCCTGTTGTATTTCCCGATTCGGGAAGTTTTGTGATTACCCCGGTTGCTCCGCATAATTTAAATGTGCGTCCTATTGTAGTGCCGGATAACAATGTCATTTCTTTTGAAATTGAAGGAAGAGCCGATAGTTTTCTGTGTACACTTGATTCAAGGAAAGAGATTGTTCAGAAAACCATTCAGCTGGCAGTAAAGAAAGAAGCATTTAACGTTAATCTCATCCGTTTGAATGAAAACAACTTCCTCCAAACTCTCCGTAATAAATTATCATGGGGTCTCGACAGAAGGAACTGATCGTGTTAAAACTGATCCTGCTAACGTAAAATTCAACAACAGTTTATGGCAAATACGATGATATCATCGTAAAAATCGAAAAGCTACACATGAAAAACCTGATATTTGCGTTATTACATCTCTGAGAATTAATTCCTGATGAAAAGATCGATTTTTTGCTTACTGGCCCTTTTTATTTTATCTG
>JBEBHT010000313.1:0-4931 GCA_040081135.1 Lacibacter sp.
TTATCCAGTTTAATGAATTCTGCCGGGCCTCTGTCTTTGGAGAGATACACTTTTAAATCAGGCCCATTACTGGTAAGGAAATTCTCCAATGCAAGAATGTATTTTCCGCTCTTAAGGTAAATCTTAGCCTGACCTGAAACCCTACCCCATCTTTCGTCCATAAACACCCCTTCAAATTTCACACGGGCAGTTGTATCCATGATCGTTTCATCAAGCCTTACCTCTGAGCTTTTCTTACAGGAAAAAAGACTTATGCTGATTACCAAAAGGAAAAATAAATTGCTTTTCATGATGTATAGTTTAGTTACCTCATAAAACTACGCAGCAGCCCATCTTGCGGATGTCGGTGACCTGACATTAGAAATTTTTAACAAGTTTACTGCTGTTTTTCTCTTCCTTCCAATTGGTGTCTATTTCGTAATTTGCCCGACTTGATCACACAGGATACCATACAGCAAATTCTCAGCCGCATCGATATTATTGAGATCGTTGGCGGTTTTGTGAAACTGAAGAAAAGGGGCAGCAGCTATCTCGGTCTCTGCCCTTTTCACAACGAGAAGACCCCCTCTTTCACCGTTTCGCCCACCAAAGAAATTTATAAATGTTTTGGTTGCGGACGAAGCGGCAATGCAGTTAGTTTTTTGATGGAGCATGAAAAGTACAGTTATGTGGATGCTTTGAAATTTCTGGCAGCCAAGTACAATGTTACCATTGAAGAAACCTATGCTTCTCCTGAAGTTGTGCAGCAAAGGCAAACTGCCGACAGCCTGTTCATCATCAACAATTTTGCACAGCAGTTTTTCAGCAAACAGTTATTTGAAACAGAGGAAGGTAAAGCTGTTGCTTTAACGTATTTAAAAGAAAGAGGTTTCCGGGAAGATATCATCAAAAAATTTCAGCTGGGTTATTCGCCACAGCAAAGGGATGCCTTTGCAACAGAAGCAATCAAACAGCAATACAATGCTGAACTGCTAACAAAGACAGGACTTGTTGTTGAACGTAATGGCGATTTGTATGATAATTACAGAGAACGCATCATTTTCCCGATTCATAACAGTACAGGAAAAGTATTGGGCTTTGGTGCAAGGATCATTGGTAAAAAAGAAAATGCGCCGAAGTATATTAATACACCGGAGAATGAAATTTATGTAAAGAGTAAACTTTTATACGGAACTTATTTTGCACGACAGGCAATTGATAAGAATGACGAATGTTTACTGGTGGAAGGTTATACCGATGTAGTTTCACTGCACCAGGCAGGTATTGAAAATGTTGTAGCAAGTGGCGGTACATCCTTAACACCTGATCAGTTAAGGCTCATTAAAAAGTACAGTAACAATCTTACGATTTTATATGATGGAGATGCAGCCGGAGTAAAAGCAGCCATGCGTGGTTTGGATCTTGCACTGGAAGAAGGATTGAATGTTCACTTAGTACTGATCCCTGACAATGAAGATCCTGACAGTTATGTAAATAAAGTTGGGGCTTCTGCTTTCATTGACTTCATCAAACAGAATAAAAAAGATGTCATTCTTTTTCAGCTCGAAGTAATGCTGAAAGATGCAGGAAATGATTCAACGAAAAAAGCAGCAGCTGTTAATACCATTGCAGAAAGCATCAGCCGTATTAATAAGGTTGAAGACTTTACAAGGCAGCAGGATTATATTCATAAAAGTTCTGAGCTCTTAAAGATTGATGAAACCGGATTACATGCACTGGTGAATAAATTCATCCGTGAACGTGTAACCAAATTTGAACAGAAACAACTTCCGAAAGAAGAAGAATTACTGAATGATACTTTCACTGACGAAAACTTTGACGATGCCACAACACAGTTACTCAACACCGATGAAGTACATGAACGTGCACTGGTGAGATGTTTACTTGATTTTGGTTTGATTCCATGGGATGAAACAACATCCTCTGCGCAGCATATTTTAGCAGAAGCAGAAGAATGGGAAATGATTGAGCATCCTGATCTGCTGCGGATCGTAGATCAATACAAACAATGGCTTGCTGACGGTTTTGAACCAACTACAAAAAGCTTCCTGTTTCATGAAGATCAGAACATCAGCAAAGCAGTTGTTGCATTAGCTGATTTTAGCGAAGAGTTAAGTCCTAACTGGATAAAGATTTATGAAAAGCCTTTTGCTACAAGAGAAGATTTATTTAAACAGGAAACCGTTTCTGTTCTTACCTATTTAAAGCTGCGGAAAATAAAAAAGATGATGGATGAGAACCAGCGTGATATGGAAAAACCGCATACATCTGATGAATTGATTACTCTCATTAAAACACATCAGCATTTAAAAGGGCTGGAAATGGAGTTGACCAAAGAAATGGGAACGGTTATTTTTCGTTGACATCAATTAACCAATAAGGGTGAATAACATCACCGGGCGTTTTATCTTTAATAACATCCCCTCCTTTTAAATTCAAATACAAAATAAACCTGTCAAACCCTTCATCCATGCCTTCATCAAATTTCAACACTGTTCCTTTCCTGAGTATACCTATATCCTCAATTTTATAATCTCTGTTTAAACGAAAATAAGAATTACTTGGTCCTTTTCTTTCGTATTGATAAATAAATATACTTCCCATAATCAATGTTGAACATATAAAGCCAAAAATGAAAAAAAGGATATTCTTTCTCATACAAAGATGTTTTTATTGATGCTTTTTTTCTCTGGATGAATGCTAATTCTATATTGCAACTTTTAATCCCAGTCTTTATTCCTAAACAACCAAAACAGAAAATAAGAAGTAATAAATCCCAATGCCGCTCCAGCCAATACATCAGCCGTAAAATGCTGACCAAGATAAATACGGGAATAACCTATTGTGCAGGCCGCAACAAAATACAATAACTGCAATCCTTTACTCCTTGTTGCAAACGCAAGCAGACTGAACATAGCAAAAGCAGTGGTTGTATGTCCGCTGGGAAAACTGTTTTTTCCTTTCAGTAGTTTGCCATCAACATTATGAACCATTTCAGTTTTTTCAAAATATAAACCCGGCCTTGGATTATCCTGCACCCTTTTCAATCCCTGCGCCAGCAAACCGCTTACTGCAAAACCAACAATCAGCAGAATACCAAGTTTACGTTGTTTCAGAAAAAGAAGAACAACACCCAGCAGTGCCATCACTAATCCCTCACCTGCATAGGTAAAATACTTTAGTACAATATCTGAAAGATCGGAATGCTGGTGATTGAGTTTCAGAAACACAGCTTCCTTTCCCCAATACATTAATACAGCAATTCCTGTAATCAGTAAAATGAGTACAGCATATGTAAATAAATTTCGGAGGGGATGATTGTATTTCCAGTTCATGGCAGGTACAAAACTAAGATGCATTCATCAACAGATCGCTGTAAGAATGCGTTAAAAGATGTTCTTCTTTAATGTTAAACTGCTGCAGGTAATGATCGCATTGCTCTGTTATCTTCTCCAGACCAAGACTCCCATCCTTATCAATGGCTTCAATTTCAACAAAGCTTCCCAACCCTTCCACCTCATCAATATGGAATTTCACATTATCGATAAACCAAATCTCCCGCTTTTTCTTCACCACCACTTTAATGCCATTGGCATTGATAAGGATCTGTTTCAGCAAGTCACTGTCATGATGAACCTGGAAGAGGTTTACCTGGCTCATTTTCGGTCCGGCAATATTTTCCCGGTTATAAAAGATCAGTGAGTTTTCAATATTTCCCTGTCTTAATTTCAAACGGCCTGTGGCAACATTGAAATAAGTATCGGTTTGTTCATCTGTTCCTTTAAACTCAGCCATATGATCAGTTAAAAACTGCCTGATAAAAGAAGCATCGGCACAACGGGTCTTGATTTCAATATTCTGGTGACTCATTTGAGGGAAAATAAAAAGCCGCCTGTGAAGACGGCCAGTAATTTGATGATAGCAGGAAAAAATTACGCTTCGGCTGGACTTAACCTTGAAGCTCTTGCCCTGGTTGGTTTTGGAGCTAAAGCCATGGCTCTTTCAAAGCGCATAGCAGTCCAAACATGATCCAACACGACTTCTTCTGAGGTTTCAAATCCGCACTGACAAACAAATTGCCAGCTGCCGTCACGGTTCAAATCGCTTACAATTTTGGAAGCGGTTTTAGGATAGGCCACCCAAAACTTAGCGTTGGAGCTGAGCGCAGGTAACACTTCCTTCAAAATTCCATTTAATTGATTCTGATTTACTGCAAAAATCAGGGCGAAATCGATCTTTTTACTGCGAAGCAACGGAGTTACGTTTTTGGCAAACGATAACTTCACAAATTGCTTTTCAATAGAAGAGGGTAATCCCTGAATGAGTAAGTTCCGTTCTTCGTTAAATTGGAGTTTTTCCAAAAGAGAAATAGACATGCCAATGTAAATTTTGATGAGAACTAAAGTGGATGGCAAAGGTAGCCTTTTTAAGCCAGTTTTTGCGGAAACGGCCGAAGTATTTACTCAGGGAAAGTAAAAAATGCCCCCGCAAAGAGCAGGGGCATTCAGATAATCAACTGATTTATAGTTATTTTTTTATCGGCTTGTAATAGGGCAACGCTTCCTGAACATACTGCTGCATTTTCTGAATTCTTGTTTCATCAGATGGATGTGTACTCAATATCTCCGGTGGTTTTTGACCTCCTCCACCTGCTTTTGCCATCCGTTGCCAAAAAGGAACAGCTTCATTTGGGTTATACCCTGCCATGGCAGCAAAGCGTAATCCAAACTGATCAGCTTCCAGTTCCTGCTTACGGGAAAAGGGCAAAGTTGCGCCCACTGTTGAGCCAACTCCATAGGCTGTCATAAATAAGTTTTGTGTTTCAGCCGGTTTATTGGCGACGGCCACTGACAAAGCAACTCCACCTAACTGCTGCATCATTCCCTGGCTCATACGTTCGTTACCATGTAAAGCAATGGCATGGGCTATTT
>JBEBHT010000027.1:0-20528 GCA_040081135.1 Lacibacter sp.
CAACTCATCAAGAGTTAAATAGAAATACCGAACGAAGAAGTGAGTGACACAACAGTTGTTGCTATGAAAAACAAAAGCCAGAAACAATAATTCAAACTATAAATTTTTAGTATGCCTGAGATTAACGAATATGATGCCATTGTAATTGGGTCAGGAATCAGCGGAGGCTGGGCCGCCAAAGAACTTACAGAAAAAGGCTTGAAAGTAATTATGCTGGAGCGTGGTCAGAATATTGAACACATTAAAGATTACACAAGTACAACAAAAGAATCATGGGAGTTCCCGCATCGTGGCGGACGTACACAGCAAATGATTAAAGATTATCCCAAACTGAAAAGGGATTACCCGTTAAACGAAATGACTCTTGACTGGTGGTGCAGTGATATTGACCATCCATACAATGAAGAAAAACGTTTCGATTGGTTTCGTGGTTATCATGTAGGCGGCCGTTCGTTGATGTGGGGCAGACAGAGTTACCGTTTCAACAAATGGGATTTTGAAGCCAATGCAAAAGAAGGGATTGCTGTTGACTGGCCTATCCGTTACGATGATATTGCTCCCTGGTACAGTTATGCAGAAAAATTTGCAGGCATACAGGGCAGCAAGGAAGGTTTGGATGTATTACCCGATGGTGATTTTATGCCCGCCATGGAATTAAACTGTGCAGAGAAAGAAGTGAAGAAAAGATTAGAGGCACATTATAAAGGAATGCGGCATCTTATTATTGGACGCAGTGCAAACATTACACTGCCGCATCACGAAAGAACGAATTGTCAATACCGGAACCGTTGCGCAAGAGGCTGCCCCTTTGGTGGTTATTTCAGCACACAAGCTGCCACTTTACCTGCTGCAATGAAAACCGGAAATCTTACACTCCGCCCGTTTTCAATCGTAACAAAAATTTTATACGATAAAGACAAAAAGAAAGCAACCGGTGTTGAGATCCTTGATGCAGAAACAAACAAAACTTACGAGTATAAAGCAAAGATTGTTTTTGTTTGTGCTTCTTCATTAAACTCATCATGGGTGCTAATGAATTCTGCAACAGATGTATGGGAAGGCGGCTTGGGCAGCAGCAGCGGAGAACTTGGTCATAATGTAATGGATCATCATTTCCGTTGTGGTGCAAGTGGCAAAGTAGAAGGTTTCAGTGATAAGTATCTCTTTGGACGCAGACCAACGGGAATATATATTCCACGTTTCAGAAATATTTATGATGATAAGAGAGATTACCTGCGTGGCTTCGGTTACCAGGGCGGCGCAGGCCGTGGCAGGGGATCGCATGTAGCAGAATTAACAATTGGTGAATCTTTAAAAGAAGCAATGAGCGAACCAAATGATGACTGGTCGATTAATATTACAGCTTTTGGTGAAATGCTTCCCTATCATGATAATAAAATCACGCTCGATAAAAATCTAAAAGATAAATGGGGACTGCCTGTTCTTTCATTCAATGCCGAGATTAAAGAAAATGAAAAGAAGATGCGCATTGATATGATGAACGATGCAAAAGAAATGCTGGAAGCTGCCGGGGTAAAAGATGTTAGTACACACGATAATGGATATGCAGTTGGTATGGGTATTCATGAAATGGGAACTGCACGTATGGGTCGTGACCGCAAGACATCTGTACTCAACGGCAATAATCAGGTATGGGATGCACCCAATGTTTTTGTTACAGATGGAGCATGTATGACCAGTGCTTCCTGTGTAAATCCATCTTTAACCTATATGGCATTAACAGCAAGAGCTGCTGATTTTGCTGTGAAGGAATTGAAAAAAGGAAATTTATAATTAAGCACAGGCAGTAATTTTTAATTTATTCAGCATGGCAGATAATACATATGATGCAATTGTTATTGGCTCCGGAATAAGCGGTGGTTGGGCAGCAAAAGAACTTTGTGAAAAAGGGCTTAAGGTGCTTATGCTGGAACGTGGTGCCGATCATAAACACATCGAAGATTATAACTCTGCAAAAAAAATGCCTTGGGAATTTGAGCACCGGGACAATACAACGCAGCAGCAAAAAAAGGATTATCCTGTTATTCATCGTGGATGGGCAGCGGATGAAAGAGTGATGGATGCATGGGCCAATGAAAAAGATTCACCGTATACAGAAGTAAAACCATTTACCTGGTGGAGAACTTACCGCATGGGTGGCCGGTCTGTTTTATGGGGCCGGCACAGCTATCGCTGGAGTGATCTGGACTTTGAAGCCAATGCAAAAGATGGTTTCGGAATTGATTGGCCAATCCGTTATAAAGACATTGCACCCTGGTATGATCATGTTGAAAAATTTGCTGGCATCAGTGGCTCACTCGAAGGATTGCCTTATTTACCTGATGGACAATTCATGCCTCCGGTTCCTTTGAATTTAGTTGAGAAAGATGTTGCCGCAAAAATTAAGAATTTCTATAAAGGCGAGCGGCACTTAATCAACAGTCGTGTAGCCAATATTACCGTGCCGCATAACGAAAGAACTAACTGCCAGTTCCGCAACCGTTGCTGGGAAGGTTGCCCGTTTGGTGGATATTTCAGTACACAATCTTCTACGCTTCCGGCTGCAATGAAAACCAATAACCTTACGGTACGACCTTTATCACTGGTAACAAAAATCCTGTACGATAAAGACAAAAAGAAAGCAAGTGGTGTGGAAGTTTTGGATACAATGGATAACAAAACCTATGAGTATAAAGCAAAAATAATTTTTGTTTGTGCCTCTGCGTTAAACTCTACCTGGTTGTTATTTAATTCCGCTACTGATATATGGCCCGGAGGTTTGGGCAGCAGCAGCGGGGAACTTGGTCATAATGTAATGGATCATCATTATAACCTCGGAGCCAGTGGCGATATGGATGGTTATGAAGACAAAACAGAATATGGCCGTCGCCCTGCCGGATTTTATATTGCCCGTTTCGTTAATATTCCCGGCGATAAAAAAAGAGATTTTCTAAGAGGATACGGATACCAGGGCAGTGCAAGCAGGAAGGGATGGAGCAGAGATGTGGCAGAACTGAATATCGGCAGCCAGTTAAAAGAAACCTTATCAGAACCGGGTAACTGGAGAATAGGTGCAACAGGTTTTGGTGAAATACTTCCGTATCATGAAAATAAAATTTCATTAGATAGTACTGTAAAAGATAAATGGGGACTTCCTGTTCTTTCAATGGATGCAGAGCTGAAAGAGAATGAACTGAAAATGAGAAAGGATATTAAGGAAGAATTAGTAGCCATGCTGGAAGCCGGAGGTGCAAAAAATATCAGCACAAGTGATTCAGGTCATGCAATGGGACATGGGATTCATGAAATGGGTACAGCCCGTATGGGACTTGACCCAAAAACTTCTGTACTTAATGGCAATAACCAGGTATGGGATGCACCGAATGTATTTGTTACTGATGGGGCATGTATGACAAGTTCATCCTGCGTAAATCCTTCTTTAACTTATATGGCTTTAACAGCAAGAGCTGCTGACTTTGCAGTAAAGGAATTAAAAAAAGGAAATATCTAAATATTATTCAATCAAATTTTTAAACTAAATACTATGGATCGCAGAGAACTTTTAAAAATGGTGGCGCTACTTACTGGTGGAGTTGTAATTGGGGGTGAGTTATTCCTCAGTGGTTGTAAAACAGGTGCAAAAGCAGATGCAGGTTTTACTGCATCCAATATTACTTTGCTTGATGAAGTTGCCGAAACCATTATTCCTGCCACAACAACACCGGGTGCAAAAGCTGCGCAGGTTGGGGAGTTTATGAAAGTAATGGTGACCGACTGTTATACAGAAAAACAACAGGCTGCTTTTATGAAAGGCATTGGAGAACTTGACGAAGCCTGCAATAAAATGTACAGCAAATCATTTATGGAATGTACTGCACAACAGCGGCACGATCTGTTGATCAGTCTTGAAAAAGAAGCGAAAGAATTCAATCAGAAACGAAATGAAACAGACAATCCTTTGCGTGAAGAGCATGAAAAGAAAAACAGTACACTGGCATGGAAAGATCAAACAGAGTTTGAAGGATCGCCCAGCCATTATTATACCATGATGAAGCAATTAACGCTCCTAGGTTTCTTTTCATCTAAAACAGGAATGACTGAAACCCTACGTCATAATCCTGTGCCTGGTAAATACGATGGCTCTTTCCCTTATGCCAAAGGAGATAAAGCCTGGGCTGAATAAAAATGATCAATCGCATCTGACGCCCTCATCAGATGCTTAAAATTTTCTGACAAATCCGTCAGACGAGGGCGTCAGACGGAAAGAAACATCAAACGATTATGTCTTACAACCGCAAAGAATTTTTAAGAACATCAGCTGCTTTAACAGCCGGTTTTTCACTGGCAGGTTTACCCATGGTTTCCTGTGCCGACCCTGCAACTGAAAAAAAATACGGACTTCAGTTATACACTGTCCGCAACGATGTAAGTAAGAATCTTACATCAACAATTGAATATATATCCAAAGCAGGCTATAACCAGATTGAACTCTACGGATTTGATGGCAAAACTTTCTTTGGAAAAACGCCCACAGAATTTAAAACCATGTTTGATGCGAATAAATTAACATCGCCCAGCGGACATTACGGAATACCCGACTCAGTGATTGATGGAAATACAGATGCATGGAAAGCCATCACAGAAGCTGCAGCCATTATGGGTAATCAGTATGTAACTGTTCCTTATACAAATGATCAGTACAGGAATGGGGATGGATTTAAAAAATATCTTGAAGCAATCCATAAAACTGCTGAGCTTACTAAGGCTGCCGGAATGAAACTGGCTTATCATAACCACGATTTTGAGTTTAAGAAAGTAGATGATGGTAAACAATTCCTGGAAATACTGCTCACACAAACCGACAAAAGTATGGTTGATTTTGAATTTGATCTTTACTGGGTTGTATTTGCAGGGGAAAATCCAATCGATTGGTTCAAGAAATATCCCGGCCGTTTTACCATGTGGCATGTAAAAGATATGACCACTAATTCCAAAGGAGAGAAAGAAAGCACACAGGTGGGCGATGGAACTATCGACTTTGCTCCCTTCTATGCAGAGAAAAAACTGTCTGGTTTAGAATATGCATTTGTTGAACAGGAAGCTTACACCATGCCTGAAGAACAGTGTATCAAAAAAAGTATTGAATTCCTCAAAAAGAAAGAATGGGGTAACAGTTAAAAGAAAGCGGCTCAATGAGCCGCTTTCTTTTTCAGCATAGCATTTCTTCTTTTGCTGTAATTTCAATGCATGAAATATCCAAAAAGATGATCGAGCTAATTTATACAAACAGCGATGATAATTTTTGTGGATATACTATGTGGCCAAAAATCAATAAAAATTAACACATGAAAAAACTAATCTTCGCTATACTGCTGTTTGCAGCCATTCACTCTTCTGCACAAACAAGAGATGAAAAACAAATTCTCGCCATTCTCGAAAAACAAACACAATCCTGGAACTGTGGCGACCTGCGGAGCTTCATGAATGGTTACTGGAAAAGCGACTCACTGATGTTTATCGGCAAAAGCGGCGTTACATATGGCTACGATCAAACACTGGCCAACTACCGCAAAAATTATCCTGACATGGATGCCATGGGCGAACTAAGTTTTGATATTGTAAAACTCACAAAGCTTGCTCCCGATGCTTATTATGTAATTGGCAAATGGCATTTAAAAAGAGATAAGGATGGAGATATTGGCGGTCATTATACATTACTTTTCAAAAAGATAAAGGGACAATGGGTAATTGTTGCCGATCACAGCAGCTGATGATCATAGGCTTTTGTTTTTCTTTCCTGTACCTTGTTCCACTTTCAAGATATCATTAAATTTAAATACTATGTTCCTCATTATTCTTGGTTTAATCGCCGTTGCAGTTGGCTTTGCTGTTGCAAAAGCCGATAGCCCTCTTCAGAAATTCGGAAAACTGATCCGTACACTTGGATTTGTTGCTGTACTGATAGGAATCCTCACTTCCTGTATTGTGCAGATTGACGCAGGATATGTTGGAGTTCAAAAACTATTTGGTAAAGTGCAGAGCCGTACCCTGCCAAGTGGGTTGAACTTTGTAAACCCGTTGGTTGAAGTAATTAAAATGGATACGAAAACACTCAACTACACCATGAGTGGTGTACATGATGAAGGAAACAAAGCAAGCGATGATGCTATCCGGGTACTTACAGCTGATGGATTGGAAGTAACCATTGATCTGTCTGTCCTATATCGTGTAATTCCGGTTGATGCCCCCAAGTTGATTTCAGAAACCGGGGAAGATTATGAAAACAAGATTGTACGTCCGCTTACCCGTACACGTATCAGGGACAATGCTGTTTATTACGATGCAGTAGCGCTGTATTCAACCAAGCGTGATGAATTTCAATCACGCATTTTTAAAAACATTGAAGATGATTTTAAGAAAAGAGGCTTGTTTCTTGAAAATCTTCTTGTACGCAATATCACTTTACCTGCCAGCGTAAAAGCAACCATTGAACAAAAAATCAATGCAGAGCAGGATGCACAGAAAATGCAGTTTGTCTTGCAGAAAGAAAAACAGGAGGCAGAACGTAAGCGTGTAGAAGCACAGGGTATTGCCGATTACCAGCGCATCATCAGTGAAAGTTTAACCGACAGGCAGCTGCAGTACGAAAGCATTAAAGCAAATCTTGAGCTTAGTAAATCAGCCAACGCAAAGATTATTATTATGGGCAAGGGAAATACACCGGTGATATTGAATCCGGGGGATAAGAATTAATAAAATTTGCCACAAAGACTCAGAGACAGAAAGAGCACGAAGTTTTCTTTGTATACTTAGAGGCTTTGTGTCTTCGTTGCAGTATTAGTGAATAGAAATACAAAACGTACAAGAGTGCGACGCAACAAAAGTTAATTAGTATTACTACGGCTGGTTACAACTTCCCCTTCCATAACCTGTAATAAAAATAATTCAGCCCGTACAGTGAAGCAGGGATATTCAACAGGAAAAAATAAATTAATTTCATCTGTACATTTGTCTTTATGCTGCACTTCTTAAAAAAAACATTTCAAAAATTTCCTTTTCATCTTCTGTTGTTACCTGCTTTTTTTATTTGTTCCAAGTATGTGCAATACCAGGGCTTGCTGGAAATAAATGCAGTATGGAAAGGCGCTTTAATTATTTTCGCTGTTCTCGCTGGTTTCTTCTTGATTAATTATTTACTATTGAAAGATTTTAACAAGTCTGCCATTGCCTCAAGCTGCCTTGGTTTTATTTTTCTCTTTTTTGGTGATTTGCGTGAATTTCTGCAGGAAAGCAGGGGTCACTTTCTATCCCTGTATAAAATTTTTCTTCCCATTTTAGCCATCCTGTTTCTTGCCCTTTTTATTACACTTAAAAAAACTTCTCACCTCTATAAAACGAATCTATTTCTTAACCTGCTGTTAGTAATTTTTATCATTACAGAGATTGCTAAAATGGTTCAATTGAACAGGAGTAATCATAGCGGGTTTGCCGGAAAAATTCTCACTGTACCAGTCCCAAATAGTCTGAAAAAAAAACTGCCAGATATCTATTATATTGTTCCTGATTGTTATCCTTCATCATCCTACCAGGCAGAAATGCTCAATACCAGCAATGATTATTTTGACAGCGCTTTAAAAGAAAAAGGGTTCCGGGTACTCCCGGAGTCAAGAAGTAATTATAATCGTACAGCATTTTCAATGTCAGCTACTTTCAGTATGCTTTATCCATCCTGGGTCACTGATCAAAACCTACCTGTTGCCGCTGATTATAACAGGGCAATTAATAATGTAAAATTTTCCCAGCTCTTTGATTTTTTTCAAAAAAATGGGTATAATACTGTTAACCTCTCTATTTTTGATCTTGGTGAAAATCCTGCTCTTCGCAAAGAAAAATTTCTCAGTGCTACTTCATCAGAAATGATTTTCAGGTTTACTTTCTGGAATTATTTCAGCAGAGACATTCTGTTTAGCTGGGTAATAGATAAAAAGAAATATAAAGCAAAACAGCAGCAGTTACATTTTAAACCATTAAAAAAATATTCTCAACAGGTTGTTGATTCATTGATTAAGGGTACAATAAAAAATTCTTCTCATCCTCAATTTATTTATGCCCACTTAAGCTTCCCCCATTTTCCATATTTCTATGATTCTTCAGGCAGAGCGTATAATGATAATCTTCTTTACAATGATTCTATAATAACCGACCGTAAGAAATTTACAGGTTATATAAAGTATTCCAATAACCAGTTACTTCAGATTGTTTCTTCAATTCTGACAAAAACAAATGGTAACGCTGTTATTCTTATGCAAAGTGATCATGGCCTGAGCGATTTAGATGTAAGCCGAAAAAATGACGCTTTCCGGAATTATACAGCATTTTATTTCCCCGATAAAGATTACAGTATGGTCTATGACAGTATGAGCAATGTAAATACGTTCAGGATTGTATTAAATAAATACTTTGGTCAGCATTTACAGGTTTTAGCAGACAGCTCCATTTATGTAGGCATACATTAAGAATGCCCAACTGGTTACAACTTCCCCTTCCACAACCTGTAATAAAAATATATCAGCCCGGCAAGTGATGCAAGAAAAATAAAATAGTAAATGATATTACCAATGCGTGGAGTATCTTCAAAAAAAGCCCAGTTGAAATAGATACCAACGGTCATGTGCAGCAGAAAGAACAATAAACTTACCGATACAGTTTGTGCTATCCGTTTCAAAAATTCCTGTACTTCAGGTTCCATCCCGCTCATAATGCATTCGTTTAGGCTTACAAATTAAGCAAATAAAAAAGCTGCTGTACAAATTGTACAACAGCTTTTCTGCAGAATTATTTTCTTACAATGTGTAACGCACAGCAAGTCCACCCCAGTTGCCATGAAATCCATTTCTATCGCCACTGCCAAACTCAAGACTGGGTTGCCAATCGAGTGCAATGTTCAACGGAAGGTTACTGAATTTATAATCCAACCCAACTACACCATCAATACCCACTGCTGTTACTCCCCTGTATAAACCCACATGTGCACCGCCTCCTATATACCACTTTAACCCTCCTTCTGTAGTAAGGTTGCCGTGCAATTCATACAAACCTGTAATGCGTGTACCATAACGGTCAAAATAACCGATAAACTCTAACGCATTTTTTTCACTGATAAATGTTTTCAATGTTATTCCGGCACCACTCCAAAACTTTATACCTACTGCTGTTTTATAGTCAAGACTGTTAGCCGTTTTATTTTGTGCAGCAACAATGTTTACAAGGAAAATACAGGTTGCGATTACAAACAATTTCTTCATGTGTTTTATTTTTAATAGTTACAAAAATAGTTATTTCATCAGAAGCTTTGCAAAATCAGTGCTGTCGCCGTTGAATACATTGAAATCAACTTTACCGGAAATACCATTTACTCTGCCTCTTTCACTATGCTGCCAGAAATGCCAATCCCTGTTAATGCGTGGTTCTACCGGCCGCAGATAATGCGCCACCCATAACGGGTAATCATCAAATCCATCACTTAGGTATGCTTTGTAAAAATCAGCATTGGTATAAATAACAGGCTTTACTCCATAAGCCAGTTCAGCTGCATATAAAAATGCTTTTACCCGTTGCTGTAAAATGGCTTTACTTACACCATTCGTCTGCTCAACATCAAGTACCGGTGGCAGATCACCACTTTGCAGTTTTACTTTATTAATGAAATTTCTTGCCTGCATGGTACCATCCTTTGAAGCAATAAAAAAATGATAGGCCCCACGGATCATTTCAGCTTCCTTCGCTTTACGCCAGTTACGTTTAAAATAGAAGTCAACATTGTCATTCCCTTCCGTTGCTTTGATGAATGCAAAGTGAATTTTTGTTTCCTGCACATTCATGGCTTTTACAGCTTCCCAATTGATCACCTGCTGATAACGGCTTACGTCAATTCCATGCAAACTGTAATTGGTTGGAATGGGAATGCCAAATTCCCTGTAACGGATCAATCCTGCCTGCCGTTCCAGCCACCAGTTACGGCCAAAGAGTGCAGCTCCGGCAACAAACACCAGTGCAACAATGATCCAGGGAAGAGTTTTAGATATTTTTCTTTTACGTCGGGCCATAAATGAGTGCAAATCTAATTTCAGGAATCATCAAATAAGTATCTGTTCGCACTTTTAATTTTAATTTAGCGAATACTTACTTGGAACGTCATTACATTTCATACAATCAATCTTCGTTTTCTTACCTCACAGGCGGCAAAGGCAATAAGGTTTTGCTTTGTTTCCATGGATTTGGTGAAGAAGCTGAGACTTTTTCCTTTCTCGAAAAATATATTAGTCATGTTTACACAGTTTATGCTATTGATCTTCCCTGGCATGGAGAAACAAAATGGAAGAATAAGCTCACTTTCCCTATAAAAGATTTAATAGGCCTGCTTGAACAGATGATCCCTGATTTTAATAACCGCAGCATTCATCTCTTATGTTTCAGCATGGGAGGAAGAGTTGGTTTGAGTTTGCTGGAACGTATTCCGCAGAAAATAGAAAAAGCTGTATTACTGGCACCGGATGGATTAACCGTAAACGGCTGGTACTGGCTGGCAACGCAAACTTGGCTGGGCAATGTCTTATTTAAATACACCATGCAGCATCCGAACTGGTTTGGCTTTTTTGTTGACCAGATGAACCGCAGAAAATGGGTGAACAGCAGTGTGGCCAAGTATGTGCATCATTATATTGATGAACAGAAAGTAAGAGATGATCTCTACCGCATCTGGACAACCATGCGAAAGTTCAGGCCCAATCTGCAGCACATTAAAAGAAACCTTGCCGAACACAGAATTCCCCTTCACCTTGTATTTGGTTCATACGACCGTGTGATTCCTGCAAAGAATGGATACCGTTTTCAGAAAGAAGCAAAAGAATGGATTCATGTACATGAGTTGCAAAGCGGGCATCGGTTACTGACTGAAAAACATACCGCCTTCATTATTTCGCTGCTGAACGATGAATGATTATTTTGCACCCATGCTCTGGCTGCTGATCAGCATTTGTTTATTGATTCCCTATACCATTTTGCTTTTACTGTATAAAAGCTGGTGGAAGAAGCTTGTATTCACAAACCCTTCAGCAGATTTTCAGCCCACAACCAGTTTCAGCATTCTAATACCTGCACGTAATGAAGAAAAAAATATTGCTGCCTGTTTGCAGTCTATTCAGCAACTGAATTATCCAAAACATTTAATTGAAGTGATTGTGATGGATGATTTCAGTGATGACGCAACAGTTGCGGTGGCAAATCAATTTGCAGGTGTAAAAGTTGTAAAGCTGAAAGATGTGGTAAAAGAAAAGATTAATTCGTATAAAAAGAAAGCTATTGAAATTGGTGTTGAACATTCTACAGGAAAATACATAGTTACAACTGATGCAGATTGTATTGTTCCTGCCAACTGGATACAAAATTTTGCTTTTATTATTGAACAGCAGCCAACTGTTTTTATTGCTGCACCGGTTGCTATGAAAGAAGAAAGCTCTTTTATTAAATTATTTCAGTCGCTTGATTTTTTAAGCCTGCAGGGAATTACTGGAGCATCGGTTGCTGCCGGTTTTCACAGCATGTGCAATGGAGCCAATCTCTGTTACAGCAAGGAAGCATTTTATAAAGTCAATGGTTTTAAAGATGTGGATCATATTGCCAGTGGTGATGATATGTTGCTCATGCATAAACTCTACAAACAATTCCCAACACAGGTACATTACTGCAAAGCAGCCGAGAGTATTGTACTTACTTCACCTGTTGAAACGGTGGGTGAGTTTTTCCGTCAGCGGATACGCTGGGCAAGTAAAGCCGACAAGTATGAAGACAAACGGATCTTCTGGGTATTACTGCTTGTGTACTTATTGAATGTATTTCTCCTTGCACTTTTTGTTGCCGGCTTTTTCAACAGCAGATTATGGATGCTACTGGCTGGAAGTATGTTGTATAAAACAATTGTTGAACTGTTGTTCCTGGTTCCTGTTGCCTCTTTCTTTCAGAAAGAAAAATTATTGGTTTGGTTTCCGCTGGCACAGCCTTTTCATATTGTTTACACAGTTATTGCAGGATGGCTGGGAAAGTTTGGAAGCTATGAGTGGAAAGGAAGGAAGGTGAAGTAACCCCCTCCGCCCCCTAAAGGGGGAACTATAAACAGTCTGAGTAAATTTGAAATCACTATAATCAATCAATTTGATTTCTTTTTTTAATTTATTTAGTTAGCTTCATTTTTTATAATCGTAATTACTCCCCTTTAGGGGTTGGGGGCATCAATGTCAAAACAGGAATACTCTTTCACCAAAATTTTCTGGAAAAAACTACGCCGCAACAAAGGCGCCGTGTTTGGTTTGGTGATTATTGTACTCTCCCTGCTCATGGCATTGCTCGCATATGTAGTTGCACCTGATTCTACTCCTGATGCAAACAGGATCATTGTAGAGATTGCAGCAAAGAAGCCGGGATATAAACAGCAATTCATCAAGATAGAACAGGAAAAGCAAACAAACAGTTCAGCCATCAGTGAATTCTTCTTTGGAAAAGAAGACCGGTATCAATACATCCCCATTACTTCTTACAAACAAAACGGAGACAGTCTTGCAATTGAAAAATTTGTAGATGATGGTGTAACTGAACCAATGAAATTTTCTTTAAATGGGAAAAAAGTAAGTGAACTTATTACAACCAAAGCATTCTGGCTGGGTACGGATAAATTCGGCAGAGATATTTTAAGTCGCCTGATTGTTGGTGTTCGTGTCAGTTTAAGTGTTGGTTTGATAGCTGTGCTCATCTCTCTTACAGTTGGTATTTTTCTTGGTGCAGTCGCAGGTTACTTCCGTGGCTGGGTAGACGAAGCAATTCTCTGGCTCATTAATGTGGTGTGGAGTATTCCTACTTTGTTACTGGTTTTTGCAATTACACTTGCATTAGGCAAAGGCTTCTGGCAGGTATTCCTTGCTGTTGGTTTAACGCTGTGGGTAAATGTGGCAAGGCTAATCCGTGGACAGGTACTCAGCCTGCGTGAACTGAATTATATCGAAGCAACCAAGGCAATGGGCTTCTCACACGCAAGAACCATCTTCAAACATATTTTACCCAATGTAATGGGGCCGGTAATTGTGATTGCCGCCAGCAATTTCGCCAGTGCTATCGTTATTGAAGCCGGTTTAAGTTTTCTTGGTGTGGGCGTACAGCCTCCGCAACCAAGCTGGGGATTAATGATCAAAGAAAACTACAACTTCATCATCACCAATAACCCCATGCTGGCGATTGCTCCGGGTATTGCCATCATGTTGCTGGTACTAGCCTTCAACTTACTGGGCAATGGACTCAGGGATGTACTCGACGTAAGATCTTAGCCTGTTTTTTCCAACATCAACCGTTTGCAGAAAGCATTCAACAACAGCATGTGTTATCTTCATGATGATTGCTGCCGCCATGTGCAGTGTTTCATTTCCAACCAGATAAACAAACAAAACTGCACATGTCTTTTACCAAGCCTCACCTAAGTTTTGGGCAGATTATTAATATGAATGTTGGCTTCTTCGGCATTCAGTACAGTTTTGGTTTACAGCAAAGTGCGGTGAATCCAATTTATGATATGCTTGGAGCCAGCCCTGATGAAATTCCCTTTCTGAACCTGGCTGGTCCGATGACAGGTTTGCTCGTTCAGCCCATCATTGGGGCATTGAGCGATAAAACATGGCATCCAAAATTCGGTAGACGGAAGCCTTATTTTTTTGTTGGGGCTATCATGTGCAGTATTGCCCTGTTCTTTTATCCATTCAGCAGTTCATTGTGGATGGCTGCCGGTTTGCTGTGGATCTTAGATGCAGGTAATAACACAGCCATGGAACCTTACCGTGCATTCATTGCCGATAAATTAGATGCTTCACAGCAGCCAACAGGTTTTCAGTCGCAAAGTTTTTTTACAGGGCTTGGTCAAACACTGGCAAATGTTTCTCTTTTTATTTTCCCTATGATCTTCATTGGAAAAACAGGAAAACTCCCAACATGGGTATTTGCATCTTTCTTCCTAGGTGCAATCTGTTCCATCGGTTCTATCTGGTGGAGTATGCGTACAACTCCTGAAATTCCGCCAACAGATGAAGAATTAAAAAAAATGAAGTCAGAGCCATTAAATCTTTTTTCTCCCTTCATTGAAATTGCACATGCCATTAAAGACATGCCTAGAGTAATGTGGCAACTGGCATTGGTTTATTTATTTCAGTGGTATGCACTGTTTTGTTACTGGCAAAATTCATCGAAGAGTATTGCACAGTCTGTTTGGAAAACATCGCCAACAGATAATCCTGATCTGTATGAAAAAGCAGTGAGCTGGACCGGGCTTGTAAATGGCTGGTACAATATCGTTACATTCTTATGTGCTTTTGGTTTGGTATGGTTTGCAAAACGATACTCACCCAAACTGGTACATGTTTCCTGTTTATTATTGGCAGCTATAGGATTTCTCCTGTTCCCGCATATTGAGAATAAATATTTACTGTTCCCCGCTATTACCGGGTTTGGTATCGGTTGGGCTAGTATGATGGGCATTCCTTATTTAATGGTGGTGAGTAATATTCCCAAAGAGCGATATGGTGTGTACATGGGTATTATTAATATGATGATTGTAATCCCCATGATCATTCAGAATCTTTCGTTCGGTTATATCTTAAAACATTTTTTACATAACGATCCGGGCAAAGCAATAACATTTGCCGGTGTATTTTTATTAATTGCTGCAGCAGCAACTATGCTCATCAAAAGCAAAAAGCCTGCTGATGATGTTGTGATCATGGGAGGCCGCGGACATTAACCAATATGTATATGAAATCAATCAAACAATATTTGCTGTGGGTTCTGTTAATTGTCTTAGTCGCCCTTTCATGCAAATCAAAAACAGAAAAACAAACAGCTGCTCAAACTGATCCTAAGTGGTGGAAAGAAGCCGTAGTGTATCAAATCTATCCAAGAAGTTTTAAAGACACAGATGGTGATGGTGTTGGTGATCTTAAAGGCATTACTTCCAAACTGGATTATGTACAGAGTCTTGGTATTGGTATTGTATGGCTCAACCCAATTTATGGTTCACCCAATGCAGACAATGGTTATGATATCAGCAATTACGACTCAATTATGAAAGAGTTTGGCAACATGAAAGATTTTGATGAAATGCTGGCAGGCATGCACCAGCGTGGCATCAAACTGGTAATGGACCTGGTGGTCAATCATTGCAGTGACGAACACGAATGGTTTAAACAGGCACGCAGTTCAAGAACAAATCCCTACCGTGATTATTTTCATTGGTGGCCTGCAGAAAAAGGCAAGCCACCTTTCAGGCCCGGCGCTTTTGAAGTAGATGGAAGCGGCTGGCGTTTTGATTCGCTGACCAATAGCTATTACTTACATTATTTCAGTTACAAACAACCGGATCTGAATTGGGAGAACCCAAAACTCCGACAGGAAATTTATGCTATGATGAACCGCTGGTTTAAGAAAGGGGTGGATGGATTCAGAATGGATGTAATTCCTTTCATTGCCAAAGACACCAGCTTTCCTGTAATTACACAAAAAGATCTGGATGAAAAATATGAAGGTCGCTGGGATGTTTACATGGCAAGCGGGCCAAACCTTCACCAGTATTTACAGGAAATGAATAAAGAAGTTTTGAGTAAGTATAATGTGATGGCTTTGGCAGAAGGTGCCGGTACCACAAAATCTACTGCCATGAATTTTGTTGATCCTGACAGGCATGAACTGGATATGAGTTATCATTTTGATGGAGTTAACCTGGGGTATGTGCCGGGTTATTTTAAAAAGATGAATCCAAACTGGAGCCTAGTTGATTTTAAAAATATTTATTCGGGTTGGGACAGTGTTTTTGCAAACAAAGGGTGGGGAACCATTTACCTGGGCAATCATGATCAGCCACGTATGGTTAGCCGCTGGGGAAATGATGCGCCTGAGTTCAGGGAAGCATCATCTAAAATGCTCAGCACATTTTTGTTGAGTATGAGAGGCACTCCATACTATTATTATGGCGATGAATTGGGAATGACAAATATCAAGTTTGATAAAATTGAAGACTACCGTGATATTGAAACCCTGGCCGAATATGGGAAAGTAAAGAGTGCCGGAGGTGATCTAAAAGCATTTATTGAAGATCAAAAAACGGGTGGCGCAAGGGACAACGGGCGAACGCCCATGCAATGGAATGCAACTGCCAACGCAGGTTTTACAACCGGTATGCCGTGGCTGAAAGTAAATGCAAATGCAGCGTCCATAAATGTAGAAGCGGAAGAAAAAGAGCCAAACAGCGTACTGAACTATTTCCGTAAAATGGTAAAGTTGAGAAAAGACAACTTACTCCTGACCTATGGAAAATATACGCTGCTGGATAAAGACAATCCAAATGTGTATGCCTATACCAGGGAACTGAATGGTGAAAAATTGTTGGTGTTGCTGAATTTCAGGAAAGAGAAAACAGTTTTTAACCTGGACAAAATAAAAATATCAGGCAAGGCATGGATCAATAATTATCCATCAGAAAAAGTGGAGAATGGCAAAGTAAATCTTGAACCTTACCAGGCAGTGATTTTTAAAGCAGAATAAAGTTTAATTGATCTTCATTAAGTACAAAAATATGCGGATTCCTTTTATATTGATTGCCGGTTTACTGCTGGTCAGTTTTCTATCCTGTAACAACAATTCAACATCAGATAAAAAACAATTTGTTGCCGGTGATACTTCCGCTGGAAAATGGTGGAAAGAAGCAGTGGTGTATCAAATCTATCCAAGAAGTTTTAAAGACAGTGATGGTGATGGCATTGGGGATCTGAAAGGAATTCTTTCAAAGCTTGATTATATTAAGAGCTTAGGCGTAGATGCAGTTTGGCTGAATCCGATTTACAGTTCGCCCAATGATGATAATGGTTATGATGTAAGTGATTACCGAAACATCATGAAAGATTTCGGCACGATGGAAGATTTTGATGCATTGCTGAAAGGGATGCATGAACGTAAGCTCAAACTGGTAATGGATATTGTGGTGAATCACAGCAGTGATGAACATGAGTGGTTTAAACAAAGCAAAAGCAGCAGAGATAATCCGTATCGTAATTATTATCATTGGTGGAATGCTGAAAAAGGAAAGCCGCCATACAGGTATAGTCTGTTTGATGTAAACCATGATGCATGGAAATATGATTCACTCACCAATGCATATTATCTGCATTACTTTTCACAAAAGCAGCCCGATCTGAATTGGGAAAACCCAAAGCTCCGGCAGGAAATTTATGATATGATGAAATTCTGGGCAGCAAAAGGTGTGGATGGTTTTCGCCTGGACGCATTTCAATTTGCAGCAAAGGATACAACCTTTCCTGTTTTTCCCATTGGGTTTGAAAAAAACTTTGTGCAGTATTATGCAATGGGACCGCACCTGCATGACTATTTGAAAGAAATGCATAGAGAAGTATTCAGTAAATACGATGTAATGAGTGTGGCAGAAGGTGCAGGCAATACATTTGCAGATGCTCATGAGCTTGTAGATGCTAACCGCAATGAGTTAAATATGGCGTATGCGTTTGAAGCAATTGACATTGCTAAACCCGAAGGATACAGTGTTCAGCATTTTAAAGAAGTGTTCAGTAAATGGGACAGTGCATTTGCAAACAACGGATGGCTCTCCATTGTACTTGCAAATCATGATCAGGCAAGATTAGTGAGCCGTTTTGGCAATGACAAACCGGAGTTCAGAGATTTGTCATCAAAAATGCTTACCACATTTCTCATGAGCATGCGTGGTACTCCTTATTATTATTACGGAGATGAACTTGGAATGACCAATGCAGGTTTTGAAAAAATTGAAGATTACAAGGATATGCCAACGCTGAATGAATATCAGCACCAGATAAATATTGGTGGCGATTTGCAGAAGTTTATGGAGTTCATTAAATTCAGCTGTCGTGATAATGGCCGTACAGGAATGCAATGGGACAGCAGTGCAAATGCAGGTTTTACAACCGGCATTCCTTGGTTGAAAACAAACTCGAATTACAAAACGCTCAACGTATCAGCCCAGGAAAAAGAGGAGAACAGTTGTTTGAATTACTTCAGAAAGATGGTAAAGCTGAGAAAAGACAATGATGTACTGGTATACGGAAGGTTTACTCTTATCGATAAAAACAATCCTGATGTGTTTGCTTACACAAGGGTACTGGACAAAAAGATTTTTTTGATTTTACTGAACTTCTCAGCTAAAAATGCAAACGTGAACTCAGTTGTTGATATCAGCAAAGCAAAGCTGTTGATCACAAACTATACATCAGCCTCTTCAAACGGAACATTAAAACCGTATGAAGCTGCTATTTATGAATTATAAATCATGAAAAAAATACTTTGCATAGGAGAGGCATTGATTGATATGATCTGCACAGATAAAGGGAAGCCATTGTCTGAAGGGGAACATTTTTTGAAAAAGCCGGGTGGTGCACCTACAAACGTTGCGGCTGCAATTGCTGCATTAGGCGGCGAAGTGGAGCTGTCAACTAAAGTTGGCATTGATCCATTTGGCAATCATCTTGTTGATGTTATGAAAGGGTTCGGCGTAGGAACAAAGCACATGTTACAGGATGAACAGTACTTCACCACTTTTGCATTTGTTTCACTCATGGAAAATGGAGAGAGGGATTTCTATTTCAACCGTGGTGCAGATGGCCAGTTGAATAAAGAAGATGTTGAAGCGATTGATCTCGATGAGTTTTCTATTGTACATTTTGGATCAGCAACTGCATTTCTATCCGGTCCTTTGCAGGAGGCATATACATCCTTATTGAAAAAAGCACTGGAAAAAAATCTCTTTATCAGTTTTGATCCCAACTACCGCCAACTTTTATTTCAGCATCAGAAAGAATCTTTCATTAATCAATCCTGGCACTTCCTCAATCACTGCAACTTTTTTAAAGTAAGTGATGAAGAAGCAATGATGCTGACGGGCACTTCAACTTATACAGATGCAGCAAAAGTATTCCGGCAAAAAACAAAGGCAGTGTTTGCCATTACTATTGGAAAAGAAGGAACACTGTTAGGATTGAATAACGAAACGCATATTATTCCAAGTATTGATATTACACCGGTTGATACAACTGGTGCAGGCGATGCCTTTACCGGAGCAGTGCTGTATCAATTAAGTTTTAAACCGCTTACTCCCAACATTCAGTTTTCAGAGGAATTGTGGAAGTCCATCATCTATAATGGAAACAAAGCTGGTGCCCGCACCTGTGAATACCTCGGTGCCATGGAAGCATTCAAACATTTAAGCAGCGATATATTTAATTAACATGTACACATTCGGCGTTCACGAACATATCAATGAACTTCTCAAAAAACACAAAATTGATGTGGCGGGAGAAGACAATCCATTCTACACAAGATTCCTGGCGAATACTTCTGCCATCTTTAATCTGTACCTGATGCTGTATGAACATCATCCAGCTGCTGAAATATTGTTTGATGATGTGATTAAAACAATTATCAAAGGTTATCAGCAAAGACCAGCTGTTTTGAAGCTGAGAGACATTACCAAGCTGGAACAGGAACATTGGTTTCTCAGCAACCAGATCAATGGAATGAGTTTGTATGTAGATCGTTTTTGCGGCAACCTGCAAACATTAGAAACAAAACTGGATTACTTTGAAAACCTTGGCGTAAATTTTTTACACCTGATGCCTGTGTTTGAAAGCCCGGCCAATGAAAGTGATGGCGGATATGCTGTTTCTAACTTCCGTAAAGTAGATGAACGTTTTGGTTCATTAAAAAATTTGCAGCAGCTCCAGGAAGAAATGCGGAAACGGAATATGTACCTCATGCTTGATATTGTATTGAATCATACATCGCACAAACACGAATGGGCAGAGAAAGCAAAAAAAGGTGAAAAAAAATACCAGGATTATTTCTATTTCTATAACGACAGAAGTTTACCCGATCAGTATGATAAAACAATGCCGGAGGTTTTTCCTGAAAGTTCGCCCGGCAGTTTTTCCTACATACCTGAATGCAACAAATGGGTGATGAC
This sequence comes from Lacibacter sp., assembly GCA_040081135.1. GTDB lineage: Bacteria > Bacteroidota > Bacteroidia > Chitinophagales > Chitinophagaceae > Lacibacter. Next base: position 20,093 of record JBEBHT010000027.1, read on the forward strand.
AGTATTTAATCATTACCAGTGGGATTTGAATTACACCAACCCGGTTGTATTCATTGAAATGCTGGATACAATTTTTTTCTACGCAAATCTTGGTGTTGATATTTTACGCATTGATGCACCGGCATTCATCTGGAAACAACTCGGCACCACCTGTCAAAATTTACCACAGGCACATATCCTGTTACGTTTAATTAAACAATGTGTACAGGTAGCAACACCGGGAATGGCTTTGCTGGGTGAAGCAATTGTTGCGCCGAAAGAAATCATGAAATATTTTGGTACAGATAATTTCACTGCACGTGAATGTGATTTTGCCTATAATGCAACACATATGGCGTTGCAATGGGATATGCTTGCAACAGGCGATACCAAAGTAATGCTGGCTGCACAACATGAACTACTCAAGAAACCATATGGCACTTCGTGGATCACTTAT
>JBEBHT010000314.1:0-4925 GCA_040081135.1 Lacibacter sp.
TAAGTAAAAATTTTTTTCATAATGATTGTTTTTAAGATGAATAATTACAACCATAAGATGGCAAACGGCGGGCTAAGTTTGAATACGATTTGTTAAAGTGTGGGGTGGAGATGCGTTGTCCTTTACTTTTTTTCTTTCGCAGCAACGTTTCCTGCAAGGGATGTTGCGTAAACGTATGCATGTAACAAACGCAATGTCCTCTGGCCAATACACGGCTATGAAAGAAACATTGCTTAGAAAAAGTGTTTAGTTTAAGGGAAACATAAACTTATCTGTCACCAGTCTTATTCTGTCATTCTTTTCAGTCATCAATGCAGATTTGGTAAACGTAATGGTTTTATTGCCCAGTTGAGGATGCAGAGCGCCATCTGCTCTTTTGAATTCAACAGTAAGTTCTACCCGGTTAATTTTCCAGGCATCTGTAAAAAACCCGGGGGCATAAAAGATCATTAAACTAAGTCCGTTCTTATTGAAGGTTGTTAATGATATTTCACCCGGCCGGTAATCAGGCTTATAAGTGATCATATCCCATGCCACTTCAGCAAGTTCCATTGGCATTATTGTTTTTGAATTGACTGCATATTCCGTGTTTTTATTTCCACCAGAGCCTATCAGGTTTGTAGTAGAAGTATCGCCCTGCATTTGGTAAAAAGACCGGGTGTTGGTGTACAGGTATACGGTAACATTGGAAGGTGCTTCTTTGTTATCATTGCCTGTATAAATTGTTACTGTGGCTTTTTTAAGATAATACTCATTTAAATCTGTGCTGGAGTTGTAAATGGTTGTTCCGTAATTGGGGCCGGTACTTTGAGGTGTGGTAGTTGCCGGAGGCGGTGCAGCAGTACCCACTGTTTTTACACCGGGCTTTATTGTTGTGTTGATATTGAGATTGCTGTTATTCATGGTTGTTGTCTGTCCGCCGGTTCTGGTAACAATCAATTTTCCCTGCCCCGTAACAGCAGTACCAGTGCCCTGTGTACAGGTTAGTTTTTGTGTGCCTGCATCGTATGTACCTGCCATCGCAAATGTTTCACTGCTGCTGAATAACTTATAACTGGCGTTGAATGCATTATTCAGAAACGTATAGGTTCCCTTTGCAGCCACGGTTCCATTTGTGGAAGCCATCACAATTTCTCCACGGTCTGTTAACTGAAACGTGAATGCCTGTGGATACAGTCCGTAATCATTGGTTAATGTACCCGACCAGGATCCAGCTAATGAAACAGGGGTACCGGTTTTGATGATTTTATTTTTGGTGCTGATTTGTGCAGTAAGCATGGCAGCAGATACTAAAATAGTAATGGCAGTTAAAAATGCTTTTTTCATTTTTGTACATTTTAAGTATTCAAAAATGAACGATTATCTATTTCTTTCCTATCCCTTAAAACATGGATATTACCCGCCATAGCCGTTCTGCTAATCAGCAACCCCTTCTGGTTTTTTCTTTCACAGGCGAGTCTCCTGCAAGGGACTCGCCGTATAATATAACAACAGATTGCCCGGCCTGATGAGCCGGTCGGACGGGCTTCTCCAAACAACAAAGGTTCCAACGCAATGGTCGGAAACGTTGTCTCGCAATGAGCAGTTTAACTAAAAATAACGATGGCATTCTTTTCGAAGTTTATTAATTTGGCAGTAACTATAAAATTTTAGAAAATCAACAATACAATAAAAAATCTCTCAGCTTTTTAAAAGGTAGGAATACTGATTGGGATCAATGTTATTTAGTGAGATAGTTTTAAAAAGATAATTAAATGGCAAAAATTAATACAATCACAGAAGCCACCGAAAAAGCCTTATTCAATGAGCTGTCGCAACTTATTGAGCAAAGCCAGCAGCAGGTAGTGGCACAAGCCAATAGTACCCTTACATTATTGTTTTGGCATATTGGCAACCGTATCAATAAAGAAATTTTGCAAAACAAGCGGGCAGATTACGGCAAACGAATTGTGCCGACACTGTCGGCACAATTGGAAGAACGGTTTGGAAGGAACTTTACTGAGAAAAATGTAAGGCGGATGTTACAGTTTGCGGAGCAGTTCCCTGATAACTCAATTGTCGTTACACTGTCACGACAATTAAGTTGGTCACATTTTTTAGTGTTAATCCCACTAAAAAGCCAGGAAGCAAAATTGTATTATGCCCAGGCATCTGCCACACAAACATTAAGCGTAAGAGATTTACGTAAACAAATTAGCACCAAAACATTTGAACGAAGCAGCATAGCTAATTTACAAAATACCGGCAACCATCCTGCTATTCACAATACATTTAAAGACCCCTACTTCCTGAATTTTCTGGGCTTGCAAAATACATATGTAGAAAAGGATTTGGAAACAGCTATTTTACGGGAGCTGGAATCCTTTATTTTAGAATTGGGTAAAGGCTTTGCTTTTATAGAACGGCAAAAACGGATGATAATAGACGGCGAAGATTTTCATTTGGACCTGCTATTTTATCACCGCAATTTAAAACGCCTGGTAGCTGTAGAATTGAAATTGGGAAAATTTGAAGCAAAGCACAAAGGGCAAATGGAGCTGTATTTAAAATGGCTGAACCGGTATGAAAAGCAGGACGGCGAACTGCCACCGGTGGGTTTAATACTATGTGCCGAAAGCAGCCGGGAACAGGTGGAACTGTTAGAAATGCACAAAGATGGAATAATGGTAGCCGAATACTGGACAGAGTTGCCACCCAAAAAAGAACTGGAGCAAAAAATTCACAGCATACTGGTAGAGGCAAGAGAAAGAATAGAAAGAAAAAAGCTATTGGAATAAAAATGGCAATAAAATAGTAGTTGAAGGACAGGTAGCCGTGGAATTTTCCTGTCGGCCCAGGGTCTGGCCTTAGCCGACCCCGGGAGTTTATAATCTTTTCCTATTCTTTCTTCATGAATCTTTGTTGGTCAGCGACCAACAAAGGCGCAGTAAAAAAACCTGACAGCTGCTTTCAATTTAGTTAACGTCATCTTCCCTCCAATTTAGAAGCTTTGCCGGTAAGGGATTCAAATATTCATCGGTTTTCAGCAGCATTTTTTGCATCTGATCGGCAAACCCGCACCAAGTGCCATTGACTGCCCAAAAAGGATTGCAACCAGGTATAAACCCAAGTATGCCGCTTGATACAGGAAAACTGATTGTTTTAGATGCATACCCGGCAGGAGCAGGATTTCCATTGGCATCTTTAAACTCAAGTGTTACTGTAACACTGTTTATTTTCCAGGCATCCGTACAGAAAGATCTGTTACGATAGGCAACTACTACTGACAATCCGTTCTGCTTAAAATGTTGTAATGAATTTTGCGGTGATGTGAGTGCTGCGCTCCTGTCCAGTCTTAAATCAGCCGTTTGATTAACCTTTATTTCACTTGCATAGTCCTCTAATTTATAGGCTGCAACACCATTCGATTTTCTTGGTCGCACATAGAAAAATGCTGTAGAAGAATTGGGTTCTTTATTATCGTTTCCGGTTGAAACTGTAACAACGGCCCCGGCAAGAAAATAATCAGCATCCGTTAATGCTGTCTGTGTATCGCCTGGCTTGCTTTGCGTTTTCGGCTGCGATCCTGGTGGAGGTGTTACTACTGGCTTCAACACAGTTGTTGTTTTTTTTTACAGGCATATTTTTTTTATTCAGTTGTGCATTTGCCGTTAATGTCAGTAAGGTGAGTAGTAAAATAATTGTCAGTTTCATGTTGTAATTTTTAATAGAAAATAAAACTACCGGTTTAAAGCGCCTTTCCGCATCCTGTAAAAACAGGATATTTTGTTTCATTCAGCATTTTTCTTACAACATTCGAATTATAGTTTCTTTCTTTAAGAATCTTTGTAGGTTCGCTCATGTTGGCGTCCCCGCCAACATGGATATGATAAAGAAATTTCGTTCGTTGGCGGGGACGCCAACAACAGCAAATTTTCGTGTGATTCGTGTAATTAGTGTCGTACAAAATGAATCATTATTGATCAGCGGCCAACAAAGGCAGCGAATTACCCCCATCTTTGTATTCACCAACAACCACAAAATTACCATGAGCAAACTAATTCAATTTGGAGAAGAGGTAGAAGGATACAACATTCCTGTTTTAAATGAACGTGAAATAAGGGCCTCTGCAGGTATTCTGTTCTTGGCTACGTTCATCTCTTTAATGATGATCATGTTTAAAAATAATTTTGTACCCATCAAGTACGTCATCACTTTATTTTTGACCGATTTTATCATCCGTGTGTTTATCAATCCAAAATATGCGCCTACTTTAATTATCGGCCGTTTGATTGTACGGAATCAGAATCCTGAATATGTGGGTGCCAAACAAAAGAAGTTTGCATGGATTATCGGACTGGTGCTTTCTTTATCCATGTTTGTTTTCATGGTGCTGGTAAATTCATACAGTCCCATAACAGGTATTGTTTGTTTAATCTGCCTCATCTTCCTGTTCTTTGAATCGGCCTTTGGTATTTGCCTGGGATGTATTGTTTATAAATGGGTGTATAAAGAAAAGGCACAATACTGTCCGGGTGAAGTGTGCGATGTAAAAGCAAAACAGCCCATTCAAAAAACATCCCTTGTTCAGTTGCTAATTGTAGCTGGCTTTATTGCTTACATTTTTATTACTGCTTCGTTGTTTAATGAAAAGTTTAAAGAGAAGCCTTATGATTTGTTTGGAATATTTGGGAATGAACAAACGAAATAAGATTTCTTCGCTTTTTCCACAGCGAGGTTCCTCTAAGAAAAACATTGCTGTGAAATAAAGAAATCCAATTGGTTGGCGGGGACGCCAACAACAGCAAGGGTTGGCAACCCTGTAACCTCAACGATTTTATTGTACACTGAATGTTTGTGATATCGTATGCAGCTGTCCGGGCTCTAATGTAACTGCATCGGTATAAGCATTCGCCGCTTCTACACAAATAAATGTGTTGTAGCCA
>JBEBHT010000315.1:0-4912 GCA_040081135.1 Lacibacter sp.
AGCAGCAATCATCGGCAAATTTTTTGCGCTCAAAGGAATACCTGCAAGCAGGGTTGGCAATAATATTTATGCATTGAATAAAAATTATGATGCAGCCAAGCCTTCTGTACTGTTAAACTCTCATCATGATACGGTAAAGCCCAACAAGGGATATACGCAGGATCCGTTTACACCCATTGAAAAAGATGGAAAGCTCTTTGGCCTTGGCAGTAACGATGCCGGCGGTTGTCTTGTTTCACTTATTGCTACCTTTTTGCATTTTTATGAAAAAGAAAATCTCTCTCACAATATTGTGTTTGCTGCAAGTGCAGAAGAGGAAATCAGCGGTGTAAACGGAATTGAACTGGTTCTTCCTTATCTCGGCAATATCAACTTTGGTATTGTGGGTGAGCCAACTAAAATGGAAATGGCCGTTGCTGAAAGAGGCTTGATGGTGATTGATTGTGTTGCTAATGGTAAAGCCGGTCATGCTGCCCGTAATGAAGGTGTAAATGCTTTGTATATTGCTATTGATGATATTGATTGGATCCGTAATTGCAAATTCGATAAGGTAAGTCAGCTGCTTGGTGAATCAAGGATGACTGTAACAATCATTGGCACAGAAAATCAACAGCACAATGTGGTTCCTCCACAGTGTAAATTTGTGATTGATGTACGGGTGAATGAACTGTATACATTTGATGAAATATTAGATTCATTGAAGCAAAACCTGAAGAGCCAGTTCAAACCACGTACAACAAGAATGAAATCAACTTCAATACCAATGGATCATCCGTTGATCAAAGCCGGGATTGCTTTGGGCAGAGGTTATTACGGTTCACCAACAACAAGTGATAAAGCATTGATGCCTTTTCCTGCATTAAAAATGGGACCCGGCGACAGCGCTAGAAGTCATACAGCAGATGAATTTGTATACGTCGATGAAATAAAAGAAGGAATTGAATTGTATATACAATTTTTGGAGAAAATTCTTTAATTATGTTTCCGGTTACTGGGTTCCAGTTACCGGTATAATGCAAAGAGAATGAAAAGTTTCAGAGATCTTGAAGTATACAAGGATTCAAAACAGTTAGCTGTTGAAATTCATAAGCTATCTTTAACGTTGCCTAAATTTGAACAATTTGAAGAGGGCGGGCAGATTAGAAGATCGTCGAAATCTACAACAGCTATGATTGTTGAAGGGTATGGAAGAAGGAGGTATAAACAGGATTTCATTAAATACCTGGTTTATTCCCAATCAGAATGTGATGAAACAATTCTTCACCTGGAATTTCTCTTTGCGACCGGATCATTCACAAGCAAAGATTTGTTTGATCAGTTGTTTAACAGGTATGAAGCTTTAAGTAAGCGTATAAATAAATTTATTCAATGGGTGGAAGATAACTGGAACGACTTTCCTAGTTCGGAGGCCAAAGACCAGTAACAGGAAACCCGCAACCTGAAACGATTATGAAATTGTGGAGTAAAGAAAACAGCAGCACATCTGCACTGGTAGAACAGTTCACCGTTGGGCGTGATAAAGAGTTTGATTTGCTTTTGGCAAAGTATGATGTGCAGGGTTCCATTGCGCATGTAACCATGCTGGGTGAAGTGGGTTTGATGACAAAGAAAGAAACATCTATTGCCATCAATGGTTTGGAACAAATTTTGGCAACAATCGAATCAGGCTCTTTCATTATTGAAGAAGGAATTGAAGATGTGCACTCACAGGTTGAATACCTGCTTACACAAAAGATTGGTGATACTGGAAAGAAAATTCATAGCGGCAGAAGCAGGAACGACCAGGTAGCAGTTGATATCAAACTTTACCTCCGTGCAGAAATCATCAACATCAAAAATGAAGCAAAGAACCTGTTTGATCTGCTCGTTGTACAAAGTGAAAAAAATAAAAACGTTTTACTACCTGGTTATACGCATTTGCAGATTGCCATGCCTTCTTCAGTTGGTTTGTGGTTAGGAGCTTATGCTGAAAGTTTAGTGGATGATATGGAACTGCTTGCAGCTGCTTATCATGTTGCCAATAAAAATCCATTGGGAAGTGGCGCCGGTTATGGTTCTTCTTTTCCACTCAACAGAAAAAGAACAACAGGGTTACTGCAGTTTGAAACAATGAACTGGAATAGTGTGTATGCGCAAATGAGTCGTGGTAAAACAGAAAAGTTTACAGCGATAGGGTTGAGCGGATTTGCAGCTTCACTCAGCAAACTGTCGATGGATTGCTGTTTATATATGAATCAAAACTTTGCATTCATTTCTTTTCCAGATGAATTAACAACTGGCAGCAGCATTATGCCGCACAAAAAAAATCCGGATGTGTTTGAATTGATCCGTGCAAAATGCAACCGCATGCAAGCCATTCCAAACGAACTCACTTTACTCATCAATAATCTTCCTTCAGGTTATCACCGGGACTTACAACTCACGAAAGAAATTTTATTTCCTGCTATCGAAGAACTGAAAGCCTGTCTGCAAATGATGCAGCTCATGCTCAGTAATATGAAAGTGAGGGAAAATATTCTTGTGGATGAGAAGTATAAATATCTCTTCAGTGTTGAAGCAGTGAACGAACTGGTGAACAAAGGGGTTCCTTTCCGTGAAGCTTATCAGCAGGTGGGCAATGCTATCAACAAAGGTGAATTTGAATTTGACCTGCATCAACTCCATCATACACATGAAGGCAGTATCGGCAATTTATGTACTGCAGAAATTATCCAGGAGATGGATAGTGTTCTATCTGAGTTCAGGGCATAAAAAAAAGCCATACACCAATCAGCGAATGGCTTTCGTCGGGGGACGGAATTCTATCTATTATTGTTCCGAAACGAAACTTTTCAGCCTTCTGAACTGCCTTGTTTGTGGTGACTCAAACGACTCAACCAGCAAATGAACAATTTGTTTGATTGACTGTAAAACAGACGAACCCTTGCGTACGGTTTGGTTTTTTGACATTGCCATTGGATTTAATATCATAAAATTAGCAATCTTTATGCCATGTGGCAAGAGTACAAATGATATTTTTTTGCATGTGAAAAATACGGTCGGCTACTATACAGAACTCATTATATTAGCAGGATGGAACTGCTTATTTTAGCTTGGGGTATTTACTTTTTCTTTCATAGTTTCATGGCAAATGAAGCTGTGAAACGGCAAACAGGTAAAATTACGGGGCTATCAAACAGGGCATACCGGATCGTTTATAACCTCTTTAATTTTGCCGCACTCGCCTTTCTTCTCCTTTATTTATACAGAATTCCATCTGCTGTTTTCTATCAAACAACAACTTTCTTTATTGCATTTGGTACACTTGTATCTTTAGCCGGTTCAATCATTATGTTTTTATCTGTGAAGAATTATGACCTCAATGCCTTCTTTGGTTTCAGGGAAGAAACAATGATGCCATTGCAAATCAGGGGGCTTAATAAATATGTACGGCATCCACTTTACAGCGGAACAATTATTCTTGCTCTTGGATTTTGTATTGCTCTGCCTTATACAAAATGCTGGTTATTGCTTGCGCTGATGATCCTTTATATTTTTATCGGAATGCAGTTTGAAGAAAAAAAACTGGTTGCATGTTATGGAGATGCGTACAGAAACTATCAGAAAAAAGTAAAGCGGTTGATACCGCATATACTATAAATGATAAATTAGTTTTCCTATATTGCAGTACAAATCTGTATCCATGAACCGAAATCTACTGCTTCTTACGGCATGTTTATTTTCTGTAATTATTCTCTCTGCCCAAATCAAAAGCCCGTTTACATCCATCAGGCCACAGCTTGAAAAAGTGATCAATGATTATCCCAACCAGTTTTCTTCTATTAAAGGAACCAGGAACCAGGGCGACCCTAACACTATTCAATATGCATCAACAATTGAAATGAAAGGTGCTGTTGAAACCAAAGTGATTGGCTATCCAACTAAAACAAAAATCAACTGGTTGTGGGAAGCTAAATTATTTGTTACAGATGATATGGCTGAATTGAAAAAGCAATACAAGTCGGTCTATAATGACATTGCAGGTAAATCTTTCATGAGCAAAGGTGCTAATAACAGTATCAATGCAACCGGGCCTTATAGCGCTCCTTCAGAAGAACTGCGTTTGTGGACCAACCAGTTTCGTATAAATGATGTAACCGGTGAATTCGGTAACCTGGTAATTGATCTTGTTGCAGAATACGCCAATTTTGAATGGATTGTTTATGTGCGTATTTATGATAAAGAAAAGGATGAAGACATGAAACCTACCAAAGACAAGAACGAGAAATACAGGTATTAACAGATAAATAGCCATTGCACACCTGATAAATAATTTACTGTCAGTCTTCCACCAAAGCGGTCTTCATCTTTCAATACTTCAATGTCTTAGTGAGCGGTGCAGCAATTCAGCATTCAATCGTTCATTCTGTTTTTTCATGATATAAATCAGGTCATCCATCATGATACAGTCATGTTTTCACAGGAATTTAATCTTGATATTTGGCAGCAATAAACTCAAAAACTTGCCAGATGAAAGAGTTCCAGATTGTTGTGCTTGCCAAACAAGTGCCTGATACAAGGAATATTGGTAAAGATGCCATGAAAGCCGATGGCACCGTTAACAGATCAGTTTTACCAGCCATTTTTAATCCCGAAGATTTGCATGCGCTTGAGCAGGCTTTACTGATCAAAGATCAGTTCCCCGGTTCAACAATTACCCTGCTTACAATGGGTCCGCCACGTGCAGTAGAAATTCTCCGTGAAGGTTTTTATCGTGGTGCTGATGATGGCATCCTGCTTACCGACAGAGCCTTTGCCGGTTCGGATACATTGGCAACATCGTATGCCATTTCCTGCGCCATCCGTAAAATAAAGAATGTAGATATTATTGTTTGCGGTCGCCAGGCTATTGATGGCGATACAGCACAGGTTG
>JBEBHT010000028.1:0-20460 GCA_040081135.1 Lacibacter sp.
TTCATCACCCGGCAATAAATAAAAATTGGTTGCCAATTTTTTATCAACACTATCCGAAGAATTTATCACTACTTTTCCTTCAAATAGTTTTACTGAAATAGTATTTGAATTCTCAAAGGCTCTGACTCTGAACTCTGTACCCAAAGCTGTTGTAGCAATTTCATTACTATAAACTGTAAAGGGTTTTGTTTTATCCTTTGCTACTTTAAAAAAAGCTTCACCCTTCAAGTAGATGCTTCTTTTATTTATTTCAAATGGTTCATAATAACTTAGTTCACTATTGGCTTCCAACATTATTACAGACCCGTCATTTAAAACAATTCTTTCAACTTTTCCTGTATTGTTTTTTAAAGTTTTAAATACGGGAGCACCCTCTACAGATACATTTACTACAGGATTAGTTTCTTTAATATCGTTTACAGCAATCAAATATTTTATACCTGCTATTGCTAAAAGTAGTACAGATGCAGCAGCAACATATCGTAACCAAACTCTTCGTTTAACACTAACATAAGTAGAGCTGCGTATTGCTGAAAGCATTTTTTGAGATACGGCAGGATGCAGTTTGACAGAACTTTTGAATGCAGTCCAATCTTCTTCACCCATATACTTTTCAAGAATATCGGGGTGTTTATCCAGATATGCAGTTATATATCCAACATCTTCTGCACTGCATTTGTCTTGAAAAAAACGCTCTATCAGTTCTTCGGTAATGTTCATTTAATTGGTTAATACGTTATATAATACGATTGCAAAGGCCATTCCCCCTCTTCTGCTAAAAAATATTTTTTTAAAAAATTACTATCACCAAATACAAAACAGAAAACAGGCAGAAAAAGAGTAATGTTTTCTTTATTTGCCGGATAGCTTTGGAAATATGGTTTTCTACGTTTTTTGTGGTTAAAGAAAGCTGCTCAGCAATTTCTTTGTGGGATAAGCCACCCTCACGGCTTAATTTGAATACTTTTTTGCGAACCGGCGGCAGGTCCTCAATTAAAGCAGTAATACGTTCACCCATTTCCTTTTTCATCAGGGCTGACATTACGTTTTCATCTTCAACAGGAACAATGTCTTTGTAATTTTCTATTACCTTCCGTTGGTTAGCATTTTTCCTGAGCAGGTCAATAAGAGAGGTTTTTGCTATTCTAAAGATTTGTGCTTCGAGTGGTATGTCTGCAGATAATCTTTGCCTGTAGTTCCAGAGTTTAATAAAGGCCAGTTGAACTACTTCTTCGGCAATATAATTAGAAGATGTTTTTTTTAAGAGATAGAAATACAGTTTTTCATGGTGCGTTTGGTACACCTGTTCAAAAACAGTTTCATCCCCCTGTTGTATGGCAGCAATCTCGTTCAATAAGTAGCAGGTTGTTTTGAAACCGCAAGTTCGGGGAAAATATTGTAACAGGTCTATATGCCAGAAATTGGAGTCGGTTATGAAACTACGAAGAGTGTTAATGGTATCTATAATGATTATAAAACCGCTGTTTTTGCATGAATTTTGTGAACAGTTTTATTGCTTAACTTATTCCTCAGCAACTTCATATCATCACTCACTTTTCTGTCTAAAATTTTTGCATAATGCTGAGTAGTTTTAATACTTCTGTGGCCAAGCATCTTACTGACACTTTCTATTGATACACCATTAGTAAGTGTTACTGTAGTTGCAAAAGTGTGCCGAGCTATATGAAAAGTAAGTTCTTTTGTAATGCCGCATACATCAGCAATTTCTTTTAAGTAGCTATTCATTTTTTGATTGCTTAGTACCGGTAGTAAACTCTTTTCATTAATACACTGCGGATGATTTTTATATTTATCCAAAACTCTTTCTGCCATCGGCAGTAAAGGAATATTGCTTTGCGTATCTGTTTTTTGCCTACTGGTAAAAATCCATTTCTCTGCATCTATGCCTACACCAATATTATTAAGGGTTAATTGCTTTACATCTATGTATGCCAAACCCGTGTAGCAACTGAATAAGAAAATATCTTTCACCTGGTTAAGTCTTTCAATGGTAAATTCTTTTGCAGCGATTGCATCAATTTCATCCTGAGAAAGAAATGCCCTTACTACTTCCCTGAATTTTGACTTGTAGTTTACAAAGGGGTCTTTATCCAACCAGTTATTTGAAATACAAATACGGATGATTTTGCCAAAATTCTTTACATACTTTACTGCTGAATTATTATTGCATTTGCGGACGCTGCGTAAGTAAAACTCAAACTCGGTTATAAAGGCATGGTCTATTTTCCTGATGTCAACATCTGAAATGCCATATTTCCAGTGTAGAAAATCGGTGATATGTTTTAGGGCTGTTGTGTACCGGCATAAAGTCCCTTTTGAAAATTCTTCGCCTAATAGTGCTTTAATTCTGTTGTTATGGTCTTGAAAGATGGGCACCAGCATCCGGGGCTTTTCAGCTTTGCCAGTGAACTTGTTTTTTACGGCTTCAGCAGTTACAATAGCTTCTGTTTCTAATAACCGCCGGTGAGCTTCATATACTTTTCCCTGGAGAGTATCCAAATAGCTATTCAAAGCCTTCACCTCTTCTGTAGTGCCACTTGCTCTGCCGGCCCCGGCATTCCATTTTTCGGAAAGCCATACCCGGCCAGTAGAAACCTCAGCTCTCTGGCCATTGGTTGTTATTCGTAAATAAATAGGAACTGTGCCAGAAGTGTAGGCTTTGGGCTTCTTTAAATAGAAAAGTAAACTGATACTGTTTTGCATGGTGTGGTGACCTTAAAAAGTTTATAAAAGTAGACTTGCCACCATCAGCAAACAAGATGTTCAAATTATGAACACCTTACCAGTAAAGCATTTGAGTAAAAGCTGGTGAGTAAATTTTTGAAGAAAGTTTACTCACCGAATAACTCACCAGAGTTTTGATTTCTGGTGAATATTTTGGCATAGTGCCAAAACTAAAAAGCCTGCAAAATCAACGATTTGCAGGCTTTTGGTGAGAATTGATATTCTAAAAGCGGACCGGACGGGACTCGAACCCGCGACCTCCGCCGTGACAGGGCGGCATTCTAACCAACTGAACTACCGATCCAACTACCCTACTCCTGTATTTTGAATCAGCAAGCCGATTCTCATCCATTTTTGGGACGGCAAAGATAGGGGTTTGCAGGTTTTGGAAAAAAAGTTTTTCTCATTTTCCAGCCAAAATCTTTTCATTTTACATCACCACCCAAAGCTTGGTTATATTTGCGGCACTTAATCAAATCTGAATGCTCAAAATAGCAGTGTTTGGCGCAGGCCACCTCGGAAAATTTCACCTCAATAACTGGAAAGAAATAGAAGGCGTTGAACTGGTTGGTTTTTATGATCCCAGCGACCGTATTGCAAAATCGGTTGCAGAAAAATACAGTCTGAAACGTTTTATCAACCCCGAAGAATTAATGGCACTCTGCGATGCAGCAGATATTGTTGCTCCCACTCCCGATCACTTTCATCTCTGCCAGATGGCTGTACGCCTCGGCAAACATGTATTTGTGGAGAAACCCATGTGCAATACAATGGAAGAAGCCAATGAACTGGTGAAGCTGGTTCGGGAAGCTAATGTAAAATTACAGGTGGGTCATGTGGAGCGTTTTAATCCTGCCTTCCTTGCTATAAAGGATATGGAACTGAATCCTATGTTCATTGAAGTGCATCGTTTATCACAATTCAATCCACGGGGAACAGAAGTAAGTGTGATATTAGATTTGATGATCCATGATATTGACATCATTTTAAAGTTGGTAAAGAGCGATGTAAAAAATGTATATGCCAATGGTGTGGCAGTAATGACCGATACACCTGATATTGCCAACGTTCGTATTGAATTCGACAATGGCTGTGTGGCCAATCTTACCAGCAGCCGCATCAGCATGAAAAAAATGCGTAAGATCAGGCTCTTCCAGAGAGATGCTTATATTGGTATTGATTTCCTCGAGAAGAAAGCCGAGATCATCAAAATGAAAACAAACGACGACAAAGAAGAATTTTCCTTTGATATTGATACCAGGGATGGGAAAAAAACCATTGCTATTTCAAACCCTCCGGTGATTGAAGTAAACGCCATTAAAATGGAACTGGAACAATTCAGAGATGCCATATTGAATAATAAACCTGTACCTGTAAGTGAAGTGGATGGATTACGTGCAATGGAAGTTGCCCACCAGATACTTCAGAAAATACAACGTACTGCTTTAGCTTAACTGAATGACTTCATCGCCCCGTATACATATTGGCTGGTATGTAATAGCCGACTGGCTGGCTGCAACATTTGCATGGGGCTTATTTTATCTGCTGCGCAGAGTTTTGCTGGGCGAAGCTGCATCACTGTTTAATCAGCCTTTCGATGCAACTTTTTTTTACGGGATTATTTTTATACCGCTTTGCTGGCTTACCCTTTATCACCTCTTTGGGAGTTATAAAAATCTCTACAGCAAATCAAGATTGCAGGAGCTTACGCTAACTTTCTTCAGCTGTATCTTAGGCACACTCATTATTTTCTTTGCCATTCTTCTCGATGACAGGATCATTGCTTATACATTTTATTATAAAGAAAGCTTATTGCTGTTTGGATTACAGTTTGGCTTTACCTGGCTGTTTCGCTGGCTTGTTTTAAACAGCATCAAACGGCAGTTATTGAAAGGCGTTGTTCAGATCAATACACTCATTATTGGTGCCAATAAAAATGCAATCAAACTGTACAAGGATATCAAAGGGTCAAGCGAAACACTGGGCTTTTGTTTTACCGGTTTCTTATATCCCGATGGAACATCCACAAATGGCTTAAGCAAATACCTTACTCCGCTTGGTTCCCTGAAAGATCTTTCACGGATCATTCATGAGCATAAAATTGAACAGGTAATCATTGCTACAGAAGAAAAGGAACGTCAGTCGATGGAACAATCACTGAGCCTGTTGAGTGAGCATGACATCAGCATTAAACTTTTACCCAACACCATTGATATTCTCTCAGGTTCTGTTAGAACAAGCAATGTATTAGGCGCTGTGCTCATTGATCTGCATACAGACATGATGAGTGAGTGGCAGCAGAATATAAAACGGCTCCTGGATATTGTTGTTTCTTTAGTTTCACTCATCATCTTATCGCCCTTGCTGTTGATTGTTGCCATCAGGGTAAAGCTTTCATCAGAGGGTTCTGTTTTTTATTCACAGGAACGTGTGGGATTGAAAGGGAAGAAATTCTTTATCCATAAGTTCAGATCAATGCTCACTGATGCAGAGAAAGATGGTCCGGCACTTTCATCTGAAACCGATCAGCGCATTACCGCATGGGGTAAAACAATGCGTAAATGGAGACTTGACGAACTGCCGCAATTCTGGAACATATTAAAAGGTGAAATGAGCCTGGTAGGTCCGAGACCCGAACGCAGATTTTATATTGATCAGATTGTAGAGAAAGCTCCTTACTATCGTTTTCTGCTGAAAGTAAAACCCGGTCTCACATCATGGGGAATGGTAAAGTTTGGATATGCAGAAACGGTGGATGAAATGGTGGAACGCAGCAAATACGATCTGCTGTATATTGAAAATATTTCACTGGCACTCGATATCAAGATCATCATCCATACCATTCGCCTGATTTTTTTAGGAAAAGGAAGATGATCTTAGGTTCTGTACGCAACCTGAAAATTAAAACTTCAACACATATGAAACCGCTTGCACTCTTAGCTGCATTGATGATCTGTTTATCCATTTCAGCCCAGCAAACTTACTGGCAACAGGAAGTTCATTACAAAATTGATGTATCATTAAACACAACGGAGAAATCTCTTTCAGCATTTGAAGAGATGGAATACATCAATCATTCGCCTGATACACTTACTTTCATCTGGTTCCATCTCTGGCCCAATGCGTATAAGAATGATAAAACGGCTTTATACAATCAGTATAAAGAAGGCGACAAACAGGGGTTGAGCAAATTTAAAAAATCAGTGAAGGGCTATATTGACGGTCTTGCTTTTAAAGTAAACAATGAAACAATCACTGTTGAAGAACACCCGGAGAATATTGATATTGTAAAACTCATTTTGCCCAAACCATTATTACCCGGCGATAAAATTACTATCAGTACACCCTTTCATGTAAAGTTCCCGACCTACTTTTCAAGAAGCGGTTTTATTGATGATGCATTTGCTGTTTGTCAATGGTATCCCAAACCGGCAGTGTACGACAGAAAAGGCTGGCACCCTATTCCCTATTTAAACATGGGCGAGTATTACAGTGAATTCGGAACCTTTACAGTGAACATAACTGTTCCGTCAAATTATATTGTTGGTGCAACCGGCAGTTTACAGAATGAAGAAGAACTGAAAAAGTATAAAGAAAGCGGTGCGTTGAATAAGAACCGCACAGAAAATTTTATCGCTTATCAACCCAACACAGCATCTGCAACAAAAACACTGCAGTACAAAGCAGAAAATGTGCATGACTTTGCATGGTTTACGGATAATGATTTTCTCATTCAGTATGATACTTTACAATTAGCATCAGGAAAAGTGATTGATGCCTTTACCTTCTTTTCAAAAAAAGACAATACAGGTTGGAGTAAAAGTGTAGACTATGTTGAAGATGCAGTAAGAAATTATTCAAAATGGATTGGCGAATATCCCTACCCCATTGTAAATGCAGTGGAAGGTCCGGGTAATGTATCAAGTGGTGGTATGGAATATCCAATGATTACATTGATTACAAGTCCGGATGCAGATCCTGAAACACTCGATGCAGTGATTACACATGAAGTGGGTCATAACTGGTTTTATGGAATACTCGGCAGTAATGAACGGGAACATGCCTGGATGGATGAAGGATTGAATACTTTTTTCCAGTTTCGTTATGAAGCAGAAAAATATAGGAGCAATTCTATTTTCGGCAAAGCTCTTCCTGCCGATCTGAAACAGAAAACACCGGCAGAATTCCAGGGAATCATTTATAATGCACTCAATAATATTCCAATGGAAGAAGCCATTGAAACGGCTTCAGAAAAATTTAAAAACAAGGATGAATACGGAATGGTGATTTATCTCAAAACTGCTATCTGGGCCTATGTGCTTGAACAGAGTCTGGGCAGGGATTTATTTGACCGGGGCATTCATGCATATTATAATGAATGGAAATTCCGTCATCCATATCCTGAAGACTTTGAAAATATTCTCGAATTAACAAGCGGCAAAGAGCTGGATGATTTTTTTGCTTTGCTAAAACGAAAGGGGAAATTATAGGTGCAACCGAAAGAACACATTATTTTTGATAAAACCAACTGAGTGAAATATTTCATAGTTCTGCTGTTTTTATTCGTATCATCTGTAGCGCTTGCACAGCAGCCGTACTGGCAGCAGCAGGTCAATTTTAAAATTGATGTTACACTGAATGATATTGAGCACACACTGGATGGTTTTGAAAAAATAGAATACATCAACCGTTCTCCTGATACACTAACTTTTATCTGGTTTCATGTATGGCCGAATGCCTTCCGTACTGATAAAACAGCTTTCAGTGATCAGTTACTGGAAAATGGACGTACCGATTTTTATTTCTCCAACAAAGAAGACCGTGGTTATATTAATCGTTTAGACTTTCGTGTAAATTCTGTTCTTGCAAAAACAGAAGATCATCCGCAGCACATTGATATCATTAAAGTATTACTGCCTCAGCCATTGGCGCCGGGAGGTTCTATTGAAATTACCACTCCCTTTCATGTGCAGTTACCAAAGAATTTTTCAAGAGGCGGCCATGTGGGTCAGTCTTATCAAATAACACAATGGTATCCAAAGCCAGCAGTGTATGATTGGAAAGGATGGCATCCCATGCCTTATCTCGACCAGGGAGAATTTTACAGTGAGTTTGGCAATTATGAAGTGAAAGTAACTGTTCCAAAAACTTATGTTGTGCTCAGCAGCGGTGATTTACAGAATGATGAAGAAAAGAACTGGCTCAAGGAAAGATCAAATTACAAACCACCAGCAACTCAAAAAAAGCTGTCGAACACAAAAACAAAAAAGCCACTTAAACCTTCTTCAACACCAAAGCCGAAAGAAGAAACCAAAACACTTCTTTATAAGCAAAATAATATTCACGACTTTGCCTGGTTTGCCGACAAAAAATATCTTGTTGCTTACGATACCATTCAACTAAGCACACATATTGTTGATGTGTACAGTGCTTATTCTTCTGCAGGAAAAGAAGTGTGGAAGAAAAGTACACAAATGATTAAAGATGCTGTTCGTTTCAGAACGAAAGCTATTGGCGAATATCCTTACAACACAGTTGCGGCGGTTGAAGCAAAGATGGGTTTTGATGGGGGCATGGAATATCCCTGCATCACTGCTATCACTCCAATGAAAACAGAAAAAGATCTGGAAAGTGTTATTCAGCATGAAGTGGGGCATAACTGGCTCCAGGGCATGCTGGCGAATAATGAACAGCAGCACCCATGGTTTGATGAAGGCATTAATTCTTATTACGATAACCGCTTTGATAAAGAAGAAAGCAGGTATCGTACAGCAGCAAAAAAGAAAACATTATTTGATTTGAATTTTGATGACAACTTCTTCCTGCAAAGTTTTGAGCGCTGGAAAAAAGACCAGCCACTCAGTACAACAAGCGACAGTTTAACTGAAGGCAACTATGGCCTGATTGCATATACGAAAGGCGCAAACTTTATGCAGTTACTGGAAGAACAGCTTGGACGCAGTGCAATTGATGCGGCTATGCAAAACTACTTTCAGCAATGGAAACTGAAACATCTGTACCCAGTTGATTTAAAAACATCACTCGAACAAACAACAGGAAGAAATCTTGATTCAACTTTTTCCTTGCTTGATAAGAAAGGCCCGTTAAAACCCGAGGGAAAGAAAAAACTGAAATTTGCTCCAATTGTTGGGGTGAATACAGCTACTGCAAATGTTGTAATACTCTCTCCCATTATCGGTAATAATCTGTACGACGGGTTAATGATTGGTGGAGCAATTCATAATTTCACATTACCCTCCACTCCTTTTCAATTCATTGTTGCGCCGATGTATGCCACAAAAAGCAAACAGCTGAATGGTGTTGCACGGTTGGGTTATACATTCTATCCAAAGAAAACATTTCAGCGGATTACAGTTGCAGTAAACGGACTTAAGTTTAATACAGGTGATTTTATTGATACAGCCAATAACAAATACGTAACGGGCTTCAGGAAAATATCTCCATCGCTGAAATTTGTGCTGGCAGAAAAGAATCCAAGAAGCACAAGAGAACGTTTCTTTCAATGGAAAACATTTTTCCTGAACGAAGATGAGTTACGTTTCAGAAGCGATACATTCCCTAATGGCAACCGGTTTACAGAAGTAAAAACAATTCAAACAAACCGGTACATTAATCAGTTACGTTATGTTGTGCAAAATACAAGAGCCTTATACCCGTACAAAGCTGAATTACTGGCAGAACAGGGCAAAGACTTTATACGACTTGCAGTAACAGGAAATTATTACTTCAACTACAATTCAAAACTCGGAGCAGATATCCGCATTTTTGCAGGCAAGTTTATTTACCTCGGTTCGAAAACCATCAGCAAACAATTCAATACCGATCCTTATCATTTAAACATGTCGGGACCCAAAGGCTATGAGGATTATACTTACAGTAATTACTTTATTGGCCGGAATGAATTTGAGGGTTTTGCCAGTCAGCAGATTATGATGAGAGATGGCGGCTTTAAAGTTCGTACAGATTTACTGGCAGCCAAAATTGGCAAAACAGATGACTGGTTAATGGCGATGAATTTTGTTACTGATATTCCTGATCAGATAAATATCCTGAAAGTTTTTCCGATAAAAATTCCACTGAAAGTATATGTTGACATTGGCACTTATGCAGATGCATGGAAAGCAAATGCAAGTACCGGCAGAGTTTTATATGATGCAGGTTTGCAAATGTCATTCCTGAAAAATACAATTACTGTTTATGTTCCGTTATTATACAGTAAAGTTTACAGGGATTATTTTGAATCAACCATTACTGAAAAACGCTTTTTAAAAAACATTGCATTCAGTATCGATATTCAAAACCTAAGTCTGAAAAAATTTGACCGACGCATGCCTTTCTGATGCAGCAAATCAACTACATACCACAGTCTGAAATAGATAAAACAAAATGGGATAACTGTATTGATCATTCTGTGAACGGGCTTATTTACAGCTACTCCTGGTACCTGGATGCAATGGCTGATCAATGGGATGCATTAGTGTTAAATGATTATGAAGCTGTAATGCCACTCACATGGAATAAGAAATACGGTATTCACTATTTGTTTCAGCCTTTCTTTTGTGCAAGTCTGGGTGTGTTTGCAAAAAAGAAAATAGATAAAGAAATGGTTGAAACATTTCTGAAAGCAATTCCTGCAAAGTTTAAATATTTTGATATTTATCTCAATCAGCAGAATCTTTTCAGTATAACTGATTACCCATTAACTGAACGGATCAACTTTGTACTTCCTTTAGATAAAGATTACGAAACCATCAGTTCTGCTTACCGCTCCAACTTGAAACGTAATATTAAAAAAGCAGAAACAGGTTGCCTTGTTGTAAAAGAAGGAATTGAATTGAATGAAATCATTTCGCTGGCAAAAGAAACCATGCAACGGATTTCATCAATTACTGATGAGCAGATTAGCAGGTTTAGAAAAGTGGCCGCCGAAGCAGAGAAAAAACAAACGATTGAAACGCTGGGCATTTATTCAAAAGCTGGCGAGTTACTTGCTTCTGCAGTTTTTCTTTACTCACATCAACGCTGGTATTATATACTTGTTGGCAATCATCCCAATGGAAAAACATTGGGAGCTTCACATTACCTGATTGACCGTTTTATTAAAAAACATGCTGCAACCCCCACCCTGCTTGACTTTGAAGGAAGTGATATCCGTAACCTTGCATTCTTCTACAGCAGTTATGGTGCAACAGAAGAAAGATATCCTGCTTTACGCATGAACAGGTTACCGAAATTATTAAGGTGGATGAAAGAGTAATTATTTCTCCAGTATTTTCTCTGCAATTACCAGGTCAATTGGGTTGGTAATTTTGATATTTGTGTCTTCACCCTGCACCAGTGTTACCTTCAATCCAAATGCTTCAACAACAGTTGCCTCATCGGTAAAGCGTTCCTTATAATCAATAGCGAAGGCAGGTAATAAAATTTTACTGTGAAAAGTTTGCGGTGTTTGAACAAGCCGGAGTTTGGTTCTGTCAACAGGATCATTACCATCTTCTGTAATCATCCTCGCACTGTCCTTGCATTCAACAGCAGGAATAGCACTGCCGGTTTCCAATGCAGCTGTATAACAACGCTGAATCAATTCTTCCCTTACTAAACAACGGACGCCATCATGCACAAAGATGATCGACTCTTCACTGATCAGTTTCAAACCATTCTGCACAGAATGGAATCTTGTTTCACCACCAACTGTTAACTGAATCTGCTGTTCATCAAAAAAACCATCCACAATTTCTTTTCCGAGTTCTAAATGTTCTTCAGGAAGCACAATGACAACATGAATACCGGGAACAGCTTTCAGAAAAGCATCAATGGTATAATAGAGAACAGGTTTGTTCTTCAGTAATAAAAATTGTTTGGGAAGTGCTGAACCCATTCGTTTACCGGCACCACCGGCCACAATTACAGCGTATGTTTTCATTGTTCAAAGATACTACTTCGCTCTTTTGATAGAGCATTTCCACATAATCTTAAGCGAAAAGTCTTTAGAGCTACGTAGTACAAAGTAGTTGAGAGTTAACTATCTGTAGATGGCAATTTGTTTTTCACTATTACTGTTTTTCATGGCACGGTACATACCGTCGCTGTTAAATACAAGGGCTGTATTTCCTTTTGCATCCACACCAATCATTCCGCCTTCACCATTTATTTTTACTAATTTATCAAGTGTAACAAAATCCATTGCTTCCTGCAAACTCATTCCTTTATATTCCATTAAACAGCTCACATCGTAAGCAGCAACTGCTTTTAAAAACAATTCACCATGTCCTGTACAGGATATGGCACAGGTTTTATTATTTGCATACGTACCTGCGCCAATGATGGGACTGTCACCTATGCGGTTATAATTTTTATTCGTCATACCGCCTGTGCTTGTTGACGCTGCGATATTTCCAAAACGGTCACAGGCAACTGCACCAACTGTTCCAAATTTCTTGCCCGCCGTAACTTTAGTGAAGGAGGGCTTTTCAATCTGGATATTATGATCCAGCGAAATCTTATCTTCATTCTTCACCAACTGCCATTGATCATATCTGAATTGTGAAAAGAAATAAGTTTCGTCTTCAATTTTCAATCCCTGTTGTCTTGCAAATTGCAAAGCACCTTCCCCACTCAATAAAACATGGTCACTTTTCTGCATGATTGCTAATGCAAGCTCAACCGGATTTTTTACAGAACTTACTCCTGCAACTGCGCCTGCATCAAGGGTTTTACCATCCATGATGGCAGCATCCATTTCATGTGTGCCATTTTTTGTAAACACAGAACCTCTGCCTGCATTGAACATGATGCAATCTTCTAATGAAACAACTGCAGCTGCAACTGCAGCTAATGCAGTTCCTCCTTTTTCTAAAACAGAATAGCCTGCAGATAATGCATCTTCCAAACCCTTACTGTAAGCAGCTTCCAGCTCAGCAGTCATATCCTGTTTCAGGATTGTACCTGCACCACCATGTATAGCAATTGAAAATGGATTCATTTGAAAGAATGAGAGTGATTTGTTCAAAATTAACTATTTTAACGATGCAGAGTTGAATACAGTAAGACCATGATCAAACGAACGCTATCACTATCTGATGTTTTTATGATCCTCATTAATCTCATTCCCCTGTGGGGAGTATGGTTTGATGGATGGGAGCCTAAACAGATGTTCATGATCTACTGCGCCGAAAGTATTATCGTTGGGTTGTTCACTGTTTTAAAAATGCTGATTGTTACACAGATTAAGAAGAAAGATATTTGGGAAAATAATGGTACACAAACAATGGTGTCAGGATATTTTTTTATTCTCTTTTTTATTCTTCATTATGGCTTTTTTGTATCAATCCAACTGGCTTTTTTCTTCAATGCCAGCGGGCTGCTCCATAGCATGAACCCAATTAGGATATTACTTGCATTTCCTTCATTAATGGATAGCTATACAAAAGGATTACTTCTTGGCTTTATTGCCGTTTACGCATTACTGATGCTGAAAGATTTTATTTTCACTGGTGAATTCAGAACTGTTTCACTGGGTAAATTAATGTTCTCCCCTTACATGAGAATCTTTGTACAGCAGTTTGCTGTAATTACAGGAGTGATTTTTCTGAGCTTTGGCGGAGGAAAAATATTTATGCTGATTTTTGTTTCAGTGAAAATATTTTTTGAAGTATTTGTGAATTACGAAAGGATGCTGAATCTAGCTGAAAAAAGACAACGGATCAGGGAAAAAATTAACCAATCAGGAAAGCAATAGTTTACACTCTTCCAGTAACTGTTCTTTATTGATGGCTGCAGTTCCTACTTCTTCACAAACCAAACCACCGGCAATGTTTGCCATTTCAGCCATTAACTTTATATCCTTTGTTTCAGCAAATACAAGTGAAGCAACAGCAATCACCGTATCACCTGCTCCGCTTACATCTGCAATACTGCGGATATGTGTTGGAATAATTCCGGCTTCTGTTTCATTATTGTAAAACACACCTTTTTCAGAAAGTGTAATGAATGAAGTGTGATGCTGTAATTTCTCTGCCAGTTTTGTATGAATTGATTTCAGTGTTTCTTCATTCACATCATCAACAAGCAAATTCAAACCTTCCTTTACTTCTTTTAAATTGGGTTTGAAAATATCCACTCCTTTATAATTAAAGAAATTCTTTCGTTTAGGATCAACTGCGGTAACGATGCCATGATGTTTACACAGATCAATTGCTTTCTGAATAATGAGTTTAGTTAATACTCCTTTGTTATAATCTTCAAAAATGAGTACATGCGGTTTTTCCTGTGCAATAAATGTTTGCAGTGCAAGTATCAATCGGTTCTCATCTTCATACCAGAGATCATGAGTGATTTCATTATCGAGCCGCATCATTTGCTGGTTACGGCTGATGATTCTTGTTTTGCTGGTAGTGATACGTTTAGTACTGCTGAGTAAAAAATCTGTTTTAATCTTTTTCTCCTGTAACAGTTGATTCAGCAGCTTTCCTTCTTCATCATTTCCTATCACACTCAGCATTGAAACAGATGCGCCAAGTGATGCAATATTCAGTGCAACATTTGCTGCACCACCAATTCGGTATTCTTTTTTATCCAATGAAACAATGGGCACCGGTGCTTCGGGAGAAATACGATCTACATGACCCCACATATAAGTATCAAGCATTACATCACCAATCACTCCTACTTTTACCTGTGATAGCTTTTCAAATAATTCATCAAAATTATAGCCACTCATCTTTATGCTGTTTTCTTTTTACTTGCAACTGCAAGATAATAAACAGGAATACCAATTAGTACAATGATCAAACCGGGCCATGTAAATTCAGGTTTGAAGATGATCAGCAGAATACAAAATGCAAGTCCCATGATAATATACATGATGGGTAATAACGGATAACCGAATGCCTTGTAAGGCCTTTCAATATCAGGTCGCTTTTTACGGAGAATGAATATGCCACCAATGGTTAACATGTAAAACAACACCACTACAAATGAAATCATATCCAGCAGCTGACCATATTTTCCACTTACACTCCATAGGCAGGCAATTACGCACTGTACCCACAAACTCCATTGCGGTACTGCAAATTTATTCAGCTCACCGGCCTGTTTAAAAAACAAACCATCTTTTGCCATGGTATAATACACTCTTGCTCCTGCAAGGATCAGCCCGTTATTACAGCCAAAGGTTGAAACCATGATCATTAATGCAATGATGATGGTTCCTGCATTTCCAAAGATCACATTCGAAGCAGCAACTGCTACCCTGTCTTTTTCTGCTGAGGCAATTTCCTGCAATGGAAGAACCGCTGTGTACATCACATTGGCAGAAACATAAATGATTGTAACAATCAGCGTTCCTAAGAATAAACTTAAACCGATGTTTCGCTTTGGGTTTTTAATTTCACCGGCAATGAACGTAACATTGTTCCATGCATCACTGCTGAAGATTGAACCAACCATGGCAGCAGCAATTGCTCCCAATGCAGCAATCGTTGTTAAACTGGCGGTTGAACCGTCTTTACTTAATGATTGAATTGTCCATGCATTCGACCAGTTGGCAGTCCACACATCGCCTTTCATTAAGATCAAGCCAAAAATAATCAAGCCGAATAAACTCAGCAGTTTTGTAACCGTAAAAGTGGTTTGAATATATTTCCCTTCTTTTACGCCTCGTGTATTTATAAAAGTGAGCAGGATGATTAATGCAATGGAAACAAGCTGAGCAGGAGAAATTTTTATAAATCCAAGATCAAAAGCCACAAGGTCTTCACTTACACCCGGAATTAAATAAGCTAAAAATTTTGAGAAGGCAACACCAACTGCTGCAATGGTTGCCGTTTGTATAACCGTAAAGAAACTCCATCCGTATAGAAATCCAAGCAATGGATTATATGCTTCTTTCAAATACACATACTGTCCGCCGGCTTTGGGATACATACCGCTTAATTCGCCATAACTCACAGCTGCGGTCAAAGTCATGAAGCCGGTTAACAGCCAAACAACAATTAACCAGCCGGCACTGCCCACATTCCTGGTAATATCGGCACTTACAATAAAAATGCCTGAGCCGATCATTGATCCGGCTACAACCATTGTGGCATCAAATAAACTGAGCGATGGTTTGAATTCTTTTTCTGAAGACATAGCAGTGATTTCGTTTCAAAAATTGAAACGGAAGATAAGGATTAATCTGAGACCTTATTTCTTCTTTGATTGCTGGTATGCTTCGTTCAGTCCCTTTACAACCTGGGGGGTAATATTAAATGCAGTGTCCTTGTAGTACAGTGTAGGGTTTCCTTCCTGGGTTGAAAAAATAAAATTGTATTGGCCACTCTTATTAAACTCCTTCAGGTAATCATTGATTTTTTTCTGAATATCGTCAATAGCTTTTGCCTGACTTTCAAGATGCTGGCCCTGCAGGGTTTGCTGGCGTTGGCCAATCTGCTGATATCTTGTTTGATATTCCTGCTGAAACTTTTCAGCTTCCATTTGTGTAATGGCCTGTCCCTTCTTTAAAAACTCAATCCGGTCTTTTTCCAGTTTATTCAACTCCGATTGAATTTGATTTTCAATTCGCTGTTTGTCTCTTTCGATATCAGCATTTTTGAGTTTAAAATACTCATAGTATTTCTGAATGGTATCCAGATCGATATAGGCAACATGTAATTGTTCAGGACTTGTTGAAGCCGTGTCTCTCGAACTTTTTTTAACCGTTTCCAGAGGCGATTTTTTTCCGGAAAAATGCAACACAAATAAAACCGCCACAGCAGCTGTCAATAACAGCAAAAGGATTGTTTGAAAATTTTTCATATCAGGTGAGCAAAGTAAAGGAATCTGATCGAGTAGAGGAAATGGAAATTAATTTTAAGAATGCATTAACAACATAAAAAAGTCCCCCGATTTGGCGGGGGACTTTGAGTATAATGATCTCATGAATTATTCTTCCTCATCAAAGCTCATCGCCTCTTTGGTTGTAAGGAGTAATTCATACTCTTCCTTACTTCCTACGATCATGTTCTCGAATTCACGTAAGCCTGTACCTGCAGGGATCGGGTGACCGGTGATAACGTTCTCTTTCAAGCCTAAGAGATCATCGGTTTTACCTTCAATAGCTGCTGTGCTCAGTACTTTCGTTGTTTCCTGGAACGATGCCGCAGAAATCCAGCTTTGAACACCCAATGATGCTTTGGTAATACCCAGCAACACAGGTTGTGCAGTTGAAGGATGTGCATCCCTCACTTCAATCAGCTTTTTATCTGCACGACGCAACTGGCTGTTTTCTTCACGGTATTCACGAACAGTTACAATCTGACCCGGACGAACCTTATTGCTGTCTCCCGGCTCGGTTACAACCTTCTTATCAAAGATGCGGTCGTTCTCTTCATTGAATTCAAAACGATCAACCAGATCTTCTTCAAGGAACTTCGTATCACCTGCATCAATGATTTCAACTTTCTTCATCATCTGGCGAACGATTACTTCAATGTGTTTATCATTGATACGTACACCCTGCAAACGATATACTTCCTGAATTTCATTTACCACATATTCCTGAACGGCAAACGGTCCTTTGATTGTTAAGATATCAGCAGGAGCAATTGCACCATCACTTAAAGGAACACCGGCTTTGATAAAGTCACCTTCCTGTGCGAGGATCTGGCGTGTAAGAGGAACAAGATATTTCTTGGTTACATCATCTTTGCTTGTTACAATGATTTCCCTGTTACCACGCTTAATGGCTCCAAAAGTAACTACACCATCTATCTCAGATACAACGGCAGGATTACCCGGATTTCTTGCTTCAAACAATTCAGTTACACGTGGCAGACCACCCGTGATATCACGAAGTTTACCAAGTACACGTGGAATTTTCACCAATACCTGTCCAGCAGTTACTTCTTCACCTTCTTCAATTACAATGTGTGAACCAACCGGCAGGTTATATGATTTAATATCCTTTCCACCTTCAACTAAGATCGCAGGGATCTTGGTTTTATCTTTTGTTTCAATTACCACTTTCTCACGGTGACCTGTTTGTTCATCGGCCTGCTCACGGAAAGTAATACCATCAAGAATATTTTCTAACTTAATCTTACCTGCTATTTCAGCTACTATTACGTTATTGAACGGATCCCATGTACAGATCGCTTCGCCTTTCTTAATCTGCTGTCCTTCTTTAATATTCAATGTAGCACCGTATGGAATATTGTTCGTGATGAGTAAACGGTCATTCTTTACATCCATGATCCTTACTTCACCTGTACGGCCAATAACCAACTGTACTTTTTTACCATCGTTGCCTGTTGCAGTTACTGTACGTAACCCGTCAAACTGTATGGTACCATCAAATTTCGCATAGAGAGAAGATTCAACTGATGCTGAACCAGCCACACCACCTACGTGGAACGTACGGAGTGTTAACTGTGTACCGGGTTCACCAATTGATTGTGCAGCAATAATACCAACTGCATCACCTTTCTGTGCAATTACACCTGTTGCAAGGTTTTTACCATAACACTTCACACACACACCACGCTTGCTTTCGCAGGTTAATACAGAACGGATATCAACTGTTTCAATTCCGCTTTCTTCAATTTGCTTGGCAATAGCTGCTGTTATTTCTTCACCTGCTGCAACAATGAGCTGTTCTGTTTGCGGTTCGTACACATCATGTAATGATGTACGGCCTGCAATACGGTCACTCAATGGTTCAATTACATCTTCGTTATCTTTTAATGCACTTGTTGCAATACCACGCAATGTTCCGCAATCCTCATCTTTAATCACCACATCCTGAGCAACGTCAACCAAACGACGGGTTAAGTACCCGGCATCCGCTGTTTTCAGGGCTGTATCCGCAAGACCTTTACGGGCACCGTGTGTAGAGATAAAGTAATCCAATACACTCAGGCCATCTTTAAAGTTGCTCAATACAGGGTTTTCAATGATCTCGCTTCCGGTAGAACCAGATTTTCTTGGCTTCGCCATCAAACCTCTGATACCAGCCAGCTGTTTTACCTGCTGCTTACTACCACGGGCTCCACTATCAAGCATCATGAACACTGAGTTGAAACCTTGCTTATCAGTAGCCATTTCACGGATCAATGTTTCTGTTACACGTGTATCAACACGGCTCCAGATATCAATGATCTGGTTGTAACGTTCATTGTTGGTGATAAGACCCATATTATAACTGTCCCATACTTCATTTACTTCGCCCTGTGCATTTTCAACCAGCTCTTCTTTAATTGCAGGAACGAGAAGATCGTTAATGTTAAACGACAATCCACCCTGGAAGGCTGTACGGAAACCAAGCGTTTTAATATCATCAAGGAACTTCGCTGTTTTTGGAACGTTGGTAATTTCAATAATATCACCAATGATTTCACGAAGATTTTTCTTCGTTAATAACGTATTTACAAAACCAACTTCTTTCGGAACAAATTGATTGAAGATTACACGACCTACTGTTGTTTCAGTAAGCCTGTTTACAATCTTTCCATTTTCACGAACATTCAAACGAACCCTGATCCACGCATGCAGATCAACTTGTTTTTCGTTGTAGGCAATGATTACTTCTTCAGGAGAATAAAACGCTTTACCCTGACCTTTTACAATTTCAGTATCAGTTGTTTTCTTTCCTTTAGAAATATAATACAAACCAAGTACCATGTCCTGTGAAGGAAGAGTAATTGGAGTACCGTTCTGCGGGTTAAGAATGTTGTGTGACGCAAGCATCAGTAACTGAGCTTCCAAAACAGCAGCATTGCTTAACGGAACGTGTACGGCCATCTGATCACCATCGAAATCGGCGTTGAACGCAGAACATACGAGCGGGTGTAACTGAATGGCTTTACCTTCAATCAGTTTAGGCTGGAAGGCCTGGATTGATAAACGGTGCAGTGTTGGGGCACGGTTTAACATGATCGGATGACCTTTCAATATATTTTCAAGAATATCCCAAACAACTGCTTCTTTTTTGTCTACCAGTTTACGAGCAGACTTCACAGTTTTTACGATACCTCTTTCAATCAACTTGCGAATGATAAATGGCTTGAACAATTCAGCAGCCATATCTTTTGGTAACCCGCACTCATGCAATTTCATTTCAGGACCTACCACGATAACCGAACGACCAGAATAGTCAACACGTTTACCAAGTAAGTTCTGACGGAAACGTCCCTGCTTACCTTTCAATACATCACTCAATGATTTCAATGCACGTCCGCCTTCGGCTTTCACTGCATTTGATTTTCTTGAGTTATCGAATAATGAATCAATCGCTTCCTGTAACATACGTTTCTCGTTACGAAGGATTACTTCAGGAGCTTTAATCTCCAGCAATCTCTTCAAACGGTTATTACGGATAATTACACGACGGTATAAATCATTCAGATCAGAAGACGCAAAACGTCCACCATCCAGAGGAACTAACGGACGAAGTTCAGGTGGTATAACAGGAATGTACTGCATCACCATCCACTCAGGGCGGTTAGTGATACGCAGGTTAGCATCACGGAAAGCTTCTACAACGCTCAAACGCTTTAACGCATCTGCTTTACGTTGCTGTGAAGTTTCAGTTGCTGCTGCATTACGCAAATCATAACTCAACTGATCCAGATCAATGCGCTGTAACATATCATGTACAGCTTCAGCACCCATCTTGGCGATGAATTTCATTGGATCTTCATCAGGTAAGTACTGATT
>JBEBHT010000316.1:0-4900 GCA_040081135.1 Lacibacter sp.
GCGATGCGGTTACAACAGCCGAGTTGGCTGCAACACCAACACTTTCTGTTCCACGTCCGGCATTATAACCTTTGTAACTTCCTACCAATCCAATCACTACTCCAAAGAAAAAAGATTTAATGACGGCAGGTATCAGATCAATAAATCCAACCTGGCTAAAAGCCTGTGAAAAAAACAGGGAAAGTGTTACATCGCCTTTCATATTGGCACCTGCCCAACTGGCAAGTATCCCCAGTCCATCGGCATATAAGATCAGTATTGGAATCATCAGTGTAGCAGCAAGCACTCTTGTTACTACTAAGAATTTAATGGGATTGGTGGAAGAAACTTCCATTGCATCAATCTGCTCTGTTACTTTCATGGAACCTAATTCAGCACCAATACCCGAGCTGATTTTTCCTGCGCAGATCAAAGCTGTTATAACAGGACCCATTTCCCTGATGAGTGATACAGCTACCATTCCGGGCAGCATGGTTACTGCACCAAAATCAACCAGTACAGGTCTTGATTGAATTGTGAGTACAAGTCCCATAATAGCTCCGGTTACTGTAATCAACGGCAATGTTTTATAGCCCGTTTGAAAACACTGACGAAAAAATTCTTTCCATTCAAAGCTTCCTGAAAATGTTTCTCTGATGATGCTTTGTATAAACAGAACAACATCAGCAATATCCGTTAAAAAGTTAGTGGCCTCTTTTGTTTTAGCCATTGTTTTATCACCAAGCCTTATTGATTGCTTGGTGGCAAAACCTTTTACCTTAACAATTGGCTTTAGATTTTTGATTCCCTGAATACCTTTGTTTAACATGATAGAACCAATTGTTGTTTAGTTAAGATACCTGCGTAACACCCATGCAGCTGTTTCATGCTGTTCCATAAGACCGGTTAAAAAGTCGGCGGTACCTGCATCCTTGAACTTATCACTGCATTCAGTTACATTTTTCCGTAACTGCCGGGTAACTGCTTCATAGTCGTCCAGTAATTCCCTGAGCATATT
Source organism: Lacibacter sp. (assembly GCA_040081135.1). Classification (GTDB taxonomy): domain Bacteria; phylum Bacteroidota; class Bacteroidia; order Chitinophagales; family Chitinophagaceae; genus Lacibacter. Next base: position 998 of record JBEBHT010000316.1, read on the forward strand.
TTTTTGTGATGGGTATTTGCCGGGTGCTTCTTTCAGTGTAGCCAGGGCACTGAATTCAAACAAAGTGCCAATTGTTTTTTCGCCCAGCTTATTAATGCGCTCAGCAATTTCATCAATATACTCTTCCAGTTGTTTGTACTGACCTTCAAACAACTTATGTAATTCCATAAAACTTTCGCCGCTTACATTCCAGTGAAACTTTCTTGTTTTAACATAGAGAATCATTTCATCAGCTAATAATACAGAAAGGAGAGATGTTATACTGTCTGTATGTTTTTCAGAGATTCCAATATTTGCTTTCATGACAGAATTGTTTTTATTTAGTTTATATAAAAGCATCAGTTATATTGATAACTGATGCAATGATTTTTTAAAAGTCAGATTGCTTCTTTAATGATCGATTCTTTTTTTACATGCAGGGCTTCCAGTTGTTCCTCCACTGCTTCCATCATTGGTTCAGGACCGCATACATAAAACAGCTGATCTGTTCCGCCACTGTTTGCCTGAATGAAATCTTTGCTGATCATTCCATGTTCATATCCTGCTGCTTTTTCTTCGGATAAAATGTTGATGAAATTCTTTCCCAACTGGGTTCTGAATTCCTGCTCAAGAATAATATCAGCTTTTGTTTTATTGGCAAAAATGAGTTTGTTGTTTCCTGTTTTACCTGTTGATTGCAGGTAACGGAAAATGGATATAAATGGAGTTACTCCTGCACCACCGGCAATAAAAACACCTTCGCCTTTATATTGAATAGCTCCAAATACATCATGCAGGATCAATTCATCTGAAGGCTTCAAAGAAAATAACTGGTTGGTTACGCCTTTGTGCAACGGGTATGTTTTAATCGTAAACTCGAGATAATCATATTCAGGTAAGCAGGTAAATGTAAAAGGTCTTTTTTCAGCTATCCACTCATCTTTATTGATCGATAGTTCAGCAGCCTGCCCCGGTGTAAAACTGAATCCTTCCGGTTTTACTGTAACAAGCTTCAGTACATCATGCGTCAGCTTTTCAATTGATTTTATTTTAACAATCTGTTGCCCCATATTTATTTATTTAGATGCAGTTGCTGCTACCTGCGGCACAAATTTTTCAGGGAATTGTTTCACAATGCCGTTTGAAATAAGCACTGACATTTTCAGTATTTCAGCGTGTACTTTATCATAAGCGATAATATCTGCATCGTAATTTTTGTTCATTCTCAACTGCACCTGGTCAGTAATCAGTTTGATTTGCTGATTCATTATTTCCTTTAAATCTGTGAAAGTCCATTCAGAATTCCTTTTGCTGAGGAATGCGGAGATTTCTTCGGCATTTTCATGCCAGCTTTTATTTACTTCTTTTAACTGCTGTATGTTTTTTGATTTGGCTGCGTATACCATTTCGGCGGAGATCTGCAAATGATTGTTCAGTAACAGTGTCAGTTTTCTGCCTGCTTCCAAACCATAATAAGGTTTTATTGAATTGCCAATCTCTTCCTGGTTTTGCAGCAGGCGTTTTGTTGCCTGTTCTTTACCGGGAAGATCATCAATATAACAAAGTAGTACAGTCCTGGTCCAGGTTGCATTATCGTCCCAGAGGTTGTGCATGGTAATTTTTAATTCAGCTGCCGTTTGTTTTATAAACGTTGAATCAGCCAGTGATTTCATTTGTGAATCCCGGTTGGCTGTAAAGCCGGAATAGCTGATCAAACAAACAAGTGCAATAACCTGCAATGTTGTTGAAAAGCGTTCGGTAAACAGGTATTTCACCTTGTGTAATTTTAGTTGTGAATGAATTTTCGCAGAGGGTAAAGATGGATGTTTTCATTGGGGAAAGCGTTACATAACTTCAGCAAAATGTTACAAGATTCACACATTGAAACTCATATTTTGCCGCTTACTTCAAACGATGTGATTTTGGTCAGGCAGAACATAAAAAAGGGCTGTTGAAAACAACAGCCCTTATCCAAAGTAAACTCAAACCATGAGAAAATCTTACTTGTTCGTATATGATGTTTTTAATTCAACTCTTCTGTTTTTTGCACGGCCGGCAGCTGTTTTATTGTCAGCTATCGGTGTTCCTTCACCATAACCTGTTGCGGTTAAGCGTGATTCAGAAATTCCTTTACTGATGAGATAAAGTCTTACTGACTCTGTACGCTTTTGTGAAAGAGTTATATTGAACGCATCTGATCCCTGGCTGTCTGTATGGCCGCCAATAGACAGGTTAGCTGATTCATACTCTTTCAGTATTACTACCAGTTGATCTAACTGTTCCAGTGAAGCAACTTTCAGTTTATCGCTGTTTGTTTCAAAGAAAATTTTATTGGCTATCTGGGTAATTTTCAATTCCACTTCTGGTGTAATTTCAGGACAACCTTTGTTGGTGATTGTTCCTTTAAGTGCCGGACAACGGTCATCAATATCTGCTACACCATCGCCATCTGTATCAGGACAACCACGTAAGCTTGCAGGGCCAGCCATATCAGGGCAACGGTCGTCTTCATTCATAATGCCATCTTTATCATTATCCATCGCACAACCGGATGCATCTACTTTGTAACCGGTTTTTGTATCAGGACAACGGTCATCGATATCAGGTACACCATCATTGTCTGTATCAGGACAACCTTTAAAGGCTGATGTTCCTGCTACATCAGGACAACGGTCATCTTTATCTGCAATACCATCGCCATCTTTATCAGGGCAGCCACTTAATGCAACCAATCCTGCTATATCCGGGCATGCATCTAAATAATCTGCAACGCCATCTTTATCCATGTCAAGCGGGCAACCTGTTTTATCAACAGCTACTGCAGGTGGTGTATTTGGGCATTTATCCAAACGATCGGCTACACCATCTTTATCAGCATCTTTTTTCTTTCCGAAATTAACTGAGAGACCTGCAGTGTGCGTCAGGTATGAATCATTCTTTCCGCCTGTAACTCCGTCTCTGTTATCTGTGCGGGTGAACATAAATGTTTCCTGCAGATTAAACATTACTGAAGGGCCAAGTTTAATGTTGAATCCTGCACCTGTTGTTGGAGCAGCTAAGTCAAATCTTTTTGAAATGGCCGGGTTATCATCATACAGCATTGCACCAACACCAACAAAGGCATAGGGGCGTACAATATATTGAGGACCGAGCAAATGTAATTTTAAATTCAGTGAAGAAGTTGTTACACGATTTAAGAATCTGCCGTTTGTGCGGTTATAACCAATCTCTCCTCTGGCTGCCATCAGGGTAATATCAAAATGTTTTGCAAGGTAGGCTGAAACAGAAACTCCGCCTAAACCATAAAAGGCCATATCGGTTTTATACCAGTCGTTTCCAAGATCGCCCCTGTATTGCGTGGCACCTCCGAATACTCCAATATTCCATTTCTTATCTTCTGTTTGGGCTTTTGCCATAAACGCAGATGCGAAGCAGATGGCCAAGAGTAATAGCTTTTTCATAATGTCTTTATTAAGTTAATGAAACGCAAAGGTGATGGCTTTCGATTGCTGAAGTATTACACAATTATCAGAAAGTGTTACATGATTCTCACACTGCATAGTTCAAATCATTTCAACGGCAGTATAGATTTATTCAGAAACCTGTACAGTATAACGGAGCCCTGTAAGGTTAAATCCTTTTTCCTGCAGTCGTTTTGTTATCTGCAGTAAAACGGTTTCATTCATTGTTGCTGTTCTTGAAAGAATCCACAGATACTTTTTATTGGGATGACTGACCACTGCATAACTGTAGTCGTCTGCCAGGTCTATGATCCAGTATTTGCCTTTGAACGGCCAGAAGAATTGTACGTTCAGTTTTGCATTACCTGAGTTTTTTACTACAAACGCTTTTCCTTTTATTGACGAAATGCTTCCTGTTACACTTCCTTTATTGCATTTATTTTCCACAACCACATATTTTTTT
>JBEBHT010000317.1:0-4881 GCA_040081135.1 Lacibacter sp.
CCTGCAGTTGCAGGGTTACTTCAGGCTCCCCCGATTTTACTTCTTTAATCAATGCTTCATCAAACTCCACATGATATTCCCTGGCAATCTTCAGCGCTTCTTTTTCCAGGAAAGAAGGAAGATCGGTGTTTGTGATTAAGCGGTTATTGTTATTGGCGAAATCAATGGCATGCTGCGCATCTTCCTGCTTTTCCCAGGTTCTTGCTTCATCATTCAGGAAAAAAATCAGCGGACTGTTCCAATCATTATCATGCACATCAACAGGTGCGCCGTTTATTTTTACTTTACAGCTCCACTCCCATTTATTTTTTTTCTGTGTTAACGCAAAGAATGGTTTTAAGAATGTTCCTGATGTTGAAACAGGAACCAGGTTTTTTGTTTTAAACTCTTTTCCTTTCGGCAGAAGTAAAACAGGTGAACTTGTTTCTGCAAATAATTTCTGAATACGTGGAAGAAGATATTCCAGCATCAATGTTTTGGTATCTTCCGGTAAATCATCTTCATCCTGGTGAATAATATTTTCCCAGATGCCGGAGAAAGGAGAGTTGCGGTTTACAAACTTGCTGATTTCAGCAGGCTGCACACGTCGAAGCAACTGAAGAAGCATTTTATCGTTTTCAGGGAAGTCTTCTGTTTCAATAAACTTGCTGACATCTAATTTTTCAACCACACCAATATACTCTGCACCGTCTTCATTGGTTTCACCTTTCACCACATCAATACTGAAGTAAGGAAACTGTTTAGTGTTATTGTTTAATACAATTCCCAAGCGCTGACTTGGTTTCAGATCAACAGCCACTTCTACTTCGGGTTCATTTGTTTGAGTAAAGAAGGGCTCAGGTTTTTTGATGGTAGATGGCTCTACTCTTTTTACACCGGGATCAAGTACTCGAAGAAAAGGTTTGCCGTCTTTATAAATGAATTCAAATTTTTCCTGCCAGTTATCTGTTAAAGAATAACCATAAATACCGAGCAGCTTTCCTTTTTCTTTATCCATGTTGCGGATACTGTCGAAATACATTGGCCCGTGTGAATTCATGAGCTGAATAAACACAACTGCTTTATGTTCGCAGATGGCATGTGCACTTTCAGCACAGTTGCAGGAAGTATCAAAATTACGTTCGTCGTTTTTCTGAATAGTAACCGGCCAGGTTTCTCCACTCATAATCACTTCAGCTTTTACACTTTCATCTTTGGCAGAAAGGATAGAGGCTTTGTTCGTACGCAGAAAAATTTCTGCATCATCCAGTGCAGCAGCAGCTGTTAAAGAGCGGATTGTTTTCAGCTCAATGTTTTTCATTTTCACAACCGTATGCCGTTGATCATAGCGCAGATCTTTGATGCCGAGAATATTTCTGTCTACCAGATCCTGTAACTGAAACAGCGAAGCAACTTCATGCCGGCAGATATCGCCTAAGTTATACGGACAGCTGCAACGCACATTCATTGCATTGGCATCCTTATACTTTTGAATATAGACTTTGTAAAACGTAGCATAGGAATCATCTCTTACACGAAACACAACAGTGCCCATCAATTCATCGTGTTCTACCAGTTCGGCAAAGCCAATGGCATGAATTTTTTTTCCACGACGGACAACTTCTTCGGTTCCATGATTATAAGCAAACTTCAACAGGTGTGGTAACGCCATTCTCTTCTCTGGATTAATTTTTTTAAGCAGCCGTTGCGAAAGGGCCAATCTGCAAAAATAAAAGGATTCTATTCACATTTCCAGAGAAAAGATGAAAGAAATAAAAACATTGCTGCGACAAACAGAATACAGAAAAACTAAGCTATCTTTAGTAGTTTTTCTTTTCGGAATTTATTTCCCCGCAATCAGCATTCCATCTTTATAAAGCGGTAATACATTGGCAATGTCTTCTGTTAAGCAGAAGCGGATATCTTCAATCAATCCGTAGAGGTTAACTAAGCGATGATAGTGAGTAAGATTGGGTGAAAAACCATAGAGATCATCTTTCACCAGCAGGTATTGCTGTTCAGCAGTTAAGGAACTGTCGCAATGAATGCTGAACTGTTCTTTAATACGGTTGATGACGGCACCTGCAAATAAAGTATCTTCTAAATTGTACCTGTCTTTCCATCCTGCACAACCAAGAATTACATTTTTATTCTGCTTCAGTAAAAAATCGCACACAGCAGAAAGATTGGTAAAAGAGCCGGTGATAATAGTATCGGCTTTATTATCCAAAGCCATATGGAGCAATCTTGTTCCGTTGGTGGTTGTAAGTACAAGTGTTTTACCTGCAACAAACTCTCTTGAATATTCCAGAGGAGAATTGCCATGTTCTAAACCTTCAGCAATTTTTCCATCACGCTCACCGGCAGAGATGCCGCCGATTTTTTTACCAAGCTCTACTGCTTTGGCAACAGTATCAACAGGGATTACACATTTAGCGCCATTGAACAATGCAGATGAAATAGTTGATGTTGCACGGAACACATCAATAATCACAACAACAGCATTATTGAGATCATACAAATGTAAAAGGGCCGGCGAAAGACAGGTATACAGCGATGGTTTTGTACTCATAATGTAAGCAGCAAAAATAACGAAGTACAATGAATGATGAGAAAAGCAAAAGGAGAATACAAAAATATATGCCGGAAAGACGGGAAGGAAGGAAGAAAACTAATTCCCAACTTACTTCCCGGCAAAGAATTTTTTTTGTGCTGTATAATTTTACCGGCTGCCTAAAACCAGTTTGCCTGAAACAGGTTGATTACTGTCAACAACCCTGTAACTGTACACTGCTCTTGGTAAATGCTGAAAATCAAGCTGTGCACGGCCAGAATTTATCTGTGTTGAATAAACAACCTGGCCTATGTTATTATATAAAATAAACTGTACAGGTTTATTTGAAGCTGCTTTATTGTAAACATAAACAGAGCTTCCTGCCTGGTTGGCCCATATATCCCATTGTTTACTTTCTTCACCTTTTACAAAAACAACTGAGGAGTTCAATGAATGACCGCTAAGATCTTTTTGAACAAGACGGTAATACCAATCATACGGGCCGGCAGTTTCATCTTTGAACAAATATGCTTGTGGTAGCAATGAAAGTTCTTTTCCTTTCACAAAACCAATTGATTTAAAATTCTGTGCGTTGTCGCTTCGCTCAATAAAAAATCCATCGTTGTTAAGTTCCTGCACGGTGTTCCAGGTAAGTTCATTCAAAGCTCTGTTGATTCGTTTTGCTTTTAATTCCCCCAAAGTAATTGGCAGAGTAAGACAACTGCCTCCGGGTACTGCTGTCATTGGTGTACCGGAACCGCCTGGGTCAAAACAGGTAGCTGCAGTTGAATAAGTTAATTTATCTGTAGCAGCCAAAATATCATTGGCTGATAAAATTCTTGAGGTTGCACCATTTGCAATTGCAAAATGCATTACCTGACCGGAAGCAATGACATGACCTAAACCAACAGCATGTCCCAGCTCATGTAAAGCCACAGATTCAAAATCATATTCTGTAAACGAAGGTGTTGCTGTTCCATATTCCCAGGTTGTACCGGCGGAGGGAACATCTCTGAATGCAATATCGGCATCAGTTAACCACCATACAGTGTTTTGCAAGTCGCAAGAAACACCATCGGTGGAGCCTATAAAATTACTTTTACAAATCGCAAGAGTTCCTGCAGCGATTGAAGGATCAAAATAGATACAGTTGATTCCATCACCTGCAGAAGAAGCAACAGCAGTTGTACCAACAGCCCGGAAGTTTACACCAGATTCACAACGCCAGGAAACAATTGCCCGGTTAAAAGATGCAACAGCCGATGTGTTTGCAGCAAAAGTTGTATTGAATTGAAAGGTATATCCTCCAAGTGTATTGAGGTTGCGTAAATAATAACGTTGGCGTGTAGCGGAACCAAATCCGCTAAAAATGTGGTCGATTGAACTATGTGCATATTGAACGGTAAGATTGGAAGCGGAAGTAGAAACTCCGTTTACATTGATTGGCCCCGTACCCGCTATTGTTGGAACCTTTACTATAATACTTACATCACTCCAACTGATTATATCGCTGGCACTTGTAAGTAATGGGCTAACCAATGTAGCTCCTCCGTTATCAGCATTTGAAAAATAAACAGTACCCGCTGCTGCACCAAAACCACTACCGCTTATCGTTATCTGATCACCTGCAACAATGGTTCCTGCTCTTGTTGTTGTTGGAGAAAAAGAACCGATGGCTGTTATACCGCCGGGCTTATTGCTGATCGGTTGTTGCGGTCTTGCTTTAAATAACTCACCTTTTGATGTGAGTGCTTTCTGGCCTGTGATGTTTTGTATTTTTTGAAACAGGCTTTCCTCGTTTTGTTTCGGCTGATCCAGTACATCAACATATTGTTCAAATGATTTTACCAATGCGCCCTGTGCGCCTGCATAGGCAATTGTTTGAAAGGCTGATGGCTGTTGTATTCTCAGTTGTTTGTTTTCAAATTTTTCCGGGGCTGTTTGCAGAAATAAAACATATTCATTTCCATTCTCCATTTGAAGTGAAGGAGTAACGATTGTTGCCCTGTCTTTGTATACACCACCGCTGGTAATCACATAAACAGAAATTGCAGTCTGCTGATTTTTTAGCCAGGCTGTTACAGAAATTTTATTGAGCGTTGAAACCTGCATGGTTGATGAATCAAGAAAGGTTTCTTTTTCAACAACAGTTCCAAGAACAACAGATTCTGCATTTATTACACGTTCCTGTAATGATACCGGATACATCATACATTGAGAAAAAACAGAACCCGAAAAAAAGAGGAAAAAAATTACAAGCGTAAACAGTGAGGATTGTTTTGGTTTCATCAGGATATTTTTGGTACACAAGTATAATCAATAAACTTCTTTTGCCCTAATCAATACGT
>JBEBHT010000318.1:0-4841 GCA_040081135.1 Lacibacter sp.
TCAGGGGTAATGGTTCCACGAAGCGTATCATTCCTGGTAAACTCATTTTCTTTTTGCTGAGATAAGGCTGTAAACGACAGAAAACAAAATGCCATAAACAGAACTAATGGGATGGATAGATTCTTTTTTTTCACCGAGTTGATATTAGACCCTAAATTTAGAGGTAATTATTTATGCAGATGATTAAAAATACAGGAAAGGAAAGCATTGTTGTCCGCTGGGGATTGGCAGTTGGCAGGGTTTACCTTTCTTATTTTTCATTTTTCATTTTTTATTCTTTATTTCTGTTGCTATCGTCTTGCGGTAAAGCAAAAAAAAATGAAGAAAACTTCTTTCGCTATAACGAAGTCAGCGGCATCAGTTCGCTTGATCCTGCATTTGCAAAAAGTCAGTCTGTTATATGGGCAACTCACCAGCTTTATAATACATTGGTTGAAACAGACGAGCAGTTGCACATTATTCCATCTTTGGCCAAAAGCTGGGACATCAGTGCTGACAGGTTGAGTATTATTTTTCACTTACGGAATGATGTGTTCTTTCATGATCATGAAGTGTTTCCAAATGGGAAGGGCCGGAAAATGACCGCTGCAGATGTTGCTTACAGTTTTCAGCGGTTGATGGATAAGAATACAGCCAGCCCCGGCGCATGGATCTTTAACAATCGTGTTGATACAGACAAAGGATTTGTTGCAGTGGATGATACTACTTTCCAGATTAATTTATTAAGACCCTTTGTTCAAATACTGGGAGTGCTGAGTAATGTATACTGCTCCATTGTACCGAAAGAAGTGGTAGAAAAATATGGAACTGATTTTCGCCGTAACCCCTGTGGCACCGGGCCTTTTCAGTACAAAGCATGGGAAGAAGGTCAGGCATTGATTCTGGTAAAGAATAAAAATTATTTTGAAACAGACAGCACAGGTTTCCATCTTCCTTATCTCGATGGAATTAAAATTACTTTCTTAGATAACAAAGCAAGTGAGTTTCTTGAATTCAGGCAGGGGCGCCTGCATTTCATCAACGATATTGATCCTTCGTTTAAAGATGAAGTATTAAATAAAAAGGGAGAATTGAGAGACAGCTGGAAGAATAAGATCGTATTAAACAAACATCCTTATCTCAATATTGAGTATATCGGTATACTGGTTGATTCAACAAATGAACTGGTAAAAAACTCTCCGCTGAGATTGAAAGCAATACGCCAGGCCATTAATTATGGATTCGACAGAAGAAAGATGATGCTGTACTTGCGAAACTCAATTGGTACTGCTGCTGAAAGTGGTTTTGTACCAATGGGTTTACCCAGTTTTGATACAACTATTGTAAAAGGTTATACATACAATAAAGAAAAAGCAATAGCTCTATTGCAACAGGCAGGGTTTAAGTCAATGAAGAATATGCCTGAAATAAAATTGCTCACCATTCCCATCTATGCCGATCTGGGAAGTTATATCGCAAGACAATTACAGGATATTGGATTGAACGTAAAAGTAGAAGCTGTTCAAAAAAGTTTATTGCTTACGCAAACTTCTAAAAGCGAAGCATTGTTTTTTCGTGCCAGCTGGATTGCTGATTACCCGGATGCAGAAAATTATTTCAGTGTGTTTTATGGTAAGAACCCTGCACCTCCTAATTATACACGCTATCATAACGCCGCTTTTGATGCGTTGTATGAACAATCAAACAGGGAACCGAATGATTCAATACGTTACCGGTTGTATCAGCAAATGGATCAGATGCTGATGGACAATCCTCCTGTTGTACCGCTTTGGTATGATATGGTCATTCATCTTGTTCAGCCAAACGTAAAAGGATTTCATCCCAATGCATTAAACTGGCTGGAGTTGAGGAGAGTGAAGTTGAAGTAAGAGTTGTCAGTTCCTGGTTTCTTGTTGCAGGTAAATAGAAGTTCATTGAATATAACCTGTAACCGGGAATTTAATTCTTCCTCATCTTATTCTTGAATACTTTTTCAAACTTATCGAGCTTGGGTTTAATTACATAGTAGCAGTAAGGATTGGAGTTCTTATTCATGTTGTAATAATTCTGATGATAATTCTCTGCCTCACTGTAATTTTTGTAAGCTTCAATTGTTGTTACAATTGGCTTATCAAATGCACCACTTTTGTCCAGTTCTGCTTTGTATTTTTCAGCTTTGGCTTTTTGTTCAGCGTCATGATAAAAAACTGAACTGCGGTACTGAGGACCAGAATCATTGCCCTGCCTGTTCAAAGTTGTAGGGTCATGTGTTTGCCAGAAGATTTCAAGCAGTTCATCAAAAGATACTTTTTTGGGATCAAAGATAATCTGCACCACTTCTGCATGCCCTGTTGTTTTATTGCATACTTCTTCATAGGTTGGATTAATGACATGTCCGCCGCAATAACCACTGCTTACTTTCAATACACCATCTACCTGCTGAAAAATAGCTTCCACACACCAGAAACATCCTGCACCAAAAGTGGCCGTATCTGTTGCTGATTCATGTAACGAACCACCTGCAAAGGCGGTCAGTTTTGTATTATCATTCATAGTTCTGTTTTTACTTTCACCTGTTGCACAGGAAAATAACTGAAACGAGCCAACCGCAACACTGATACTTAAAATTAGTTTACTCCACATAATCGTTTGTCGTTTTTAGCAATATGCAATTTACGTGTAAAATTGTGCCAGAAGATTTCCCGGCTTTGTATTACGGCTGACAATTTAAGGATTTTACATTCGCTTTAACGTTTATGATAACCTGTTTGTTCAGCAGCCGTTTTAAAACCTGAACAAACCATATTTAATGTTTGCCAAAGTTCTTTTCACCTGCATAAATGGTAATCGCCAGATCATTTTCCTGTGGTGGTATGGGACAGTTATAGCCCGTTGTGTAAGCACAGTATGGGTTGTATGCCTTGTTGAAATCAATCACATAACGGTTGTTGATAATATCTGAAATTAACAGGTCAATATACCTTCCCCCGCCATAGGTTTCAATGCCCGAAGTTTTATCAGTAAAGGGAATGAACAAATGCTCTTTGTATTTTTCTGAACCCATTAATGATTTTGACTGATAAACCTGCAAATGAACTGCTGTATCATGTACTGAAAAACGAATGATGCCATATACCCTGTATTGCTTTTTTTCAGTTCCGGATGTATTCATTAAAAACCAGGGACTGTTTTCTTTTCGTTCAAATACGGTTGTTATTCTGTACTCATTACTTACAGGGAAAAAGTTCATTCTTTTTTTGCTCTTGTCAGTCACCACTTCATGATCTTTTACATATTGCTGTTGAAAATTTGTAAGAGAATCTTCATAGCTCAAAGATTGGCCTTCGCAAAGGAACGGGAATAGAAGCAGGGACAGAAAAAGGAAACGCATAAAATCAGCAGTTTTGTTTCGCAATGATATGAAATATTGATGTTCACATATCTGCAGCAAAGGAAAACTGTTGTGAAAAGGGATATAACACTCTGTGTGGGACTGTTTCACAGTGATACTGACGTACAAGTGAGTGACACAACGAACGGTGAATAGAATTACCTTTGCCGGCAACAAAAAAGAGGTTTTTCTGTGATAAAATTTTTCCCTGAATCGGCATTAGTGCAGCTGGAATTTGATAAAGTGAAGGCTTTATTGCATGAGCATTGCAAAACGGAGTACGCAAAAGAAAAGGCGAAGGAACTCCGGATACATACAAAAAAGGAATATATACAACTGGAACTGCAGCAGAGTTATGAATTTAAACTGTTGCTGGAACAGGCGCAATATTTTCCCAATGATTATATCCTGAATCTTTCAAGAGAACTAAAACTGGTAGGTATTCCCGGTGCTGTACTTGCTGAAGAGCAACTCGTGCAGATCCGTAGACTGACAGTGAATACGCAGAATATTTTCCGCTGGTTTGATGCAGACCGCCGCTCAGCTTATCCTGCTTTAACCAATGTAATTGAAGGAACCTATTATGAAAAGGTAATTCTTGAACTGATCAATGATGTGCTGGATGAAAGCGGTGTGGTAAAAGATGATGCAAGTGAAGAGTTGAGAAGAATAAGAATGGATCTGTACAGGAAGCGAAATGAATTGCGCCGTGAGTTTGAAAAAGTGCTGAAGAAATTACAGAAGCAGGGTTATGTGGCAGATATTGAAGAATCATTTTTAAGCGGCAGAAGGGTAGTGGCTTTGTTTGCAGAACAGAAGCGCCAGGTAAAAGGAATTCTGCATGGCGAAAGTGAAACAAGAAGAACTGTTTTTGTTGAGCCTGAAGAAACCATTGAACTCAACAATGATATTTTCAGTTTAGAGAATGAAGAAAAACGTGAAGTATATCGTATCCTGCGTGAATTAACTTCACAACTTTCCGTTTATGCTTCATTGCTTTCAACTTATCATACAATACTTGGTGAGTATGATTTTATTCATGCCAAAGCAAAGCTTGGTGTTGCCATGCAGGCAAACTATCCATTGCTGAGTGACAAGGCAGTGATTTATCTCAGGGATGCGTATCATCCATTATTATTACTGTATAATAAAAAGAGCGGGAAGCCAACAATACCCACACAGATAAAGCTGGATGATAAGAACCGCATTCTTGTTATTTCCGGGCCAAATGCAGGAGGTAAAACAGTGACCATGAAAACTGTTGGCTTAATGCAGCTGATGGTGCAGAGCGGATTGCTGGTACCTGTTCATCCCGACAGTGAATTTGGATTGTTCAAGCAGGTGATGATTCATATCGGCGATACGCAGAGTATAGAATATGATCTCAGCACTTACAGCAGTCATTTGCTGCACATGAAGCATTTCATGGAAACAGCCAATGGCCGCACGTTGTTTTTTATTGATGAGCTGG
>JBEBHT010000319.1:0-4820 GCA_040081135.1 Lacibacter sp.
TAAAGATCTCTGGTCAAAATCGGGAGCACTTGTTGCTAAACAAACCGGAGAAAAAATCATTGCCACAAAAATCAATGGAAAATACTGGATGTATTTTGGTGATACGGATCTGTTCATTGCTTCATCTGATGACTTGATTCACTGGACCGTTGCAGAAAATGAAGAAAGCAAAAAAATGATCACTGTACTGCATCCACGTATGGGTTATTTTGACAGCCGCCTGGTAGAACCCGGTCCTTTTGCATTATTAAGAGAGGAAGGAATTTTGCTGATCTATAACGGAAGTAATGCAGCCAACTTCAACGACAGCAGTATGCCGAAGTTTACTTACAGTGCCGGGCAGGCATTGTTCGATAAGGATCATCCTTACAAATTAATTGACAGAACTAAATCCAATTTCATTCAACCTGATAAAGACTATGAAAAAGTAGGCGAGGTAAATGAAGTTTGCTTTGTTGAAGGGTTAGTCTATTTCAAAAACAAATGGTTCCTGTATTATGGCACGGCTGATTCAAAGATTGCAGTAGCAGTAAAAGAAGAAATACAATAACTTTTTAAAATCAGGCAGGCATCTAATCGCCGTCAGAATAAAATGAAAAGAACTTACGTACTTTCGGTTCTTATAATCATCTTATGAATCTCAAAAACGTTCAAACTGAAATAGACGCTTCTTTTCTTTACGGAAAACTTGCACAGCATGAAGACGACCCAACTGTTGCCAATGTATTCAGGCAAATGAGTGAAATTGAAAACGGGCATGCCGTGGCGTTTGCAGCAAAAGAAAATATTCCTGCTAATCAGCTGCCCGGACCATCCTGGCGTGCAAATACGTTAAACTTTATTGGTAAAATATTCGGCTATGATTATGTACTGGGTGTATTGATGGATACAGAGAAAAGTATTGCCAATGCAGTGATTCAAACTAAAAAGAAAAACAAAGAACAGATTACCGGTGCTGAAACAACACACGTAAAAATCCTTCGCACATTGCTGGAAAAAGAAACCGATGTATCTGGCAAACATCTTTCACGTTTTGAAAAAAAGCACCGTTCTGTTGGTGGCAATGCCATCCGTGCAGCCGTGCTTGGAGGCAACGATGGGTTGGTTTCCAACTTCAGCCTGGTGATGGGTATTGCAGGCGCTACAGCCGGACAGGAGGGCGTATTACTTGCAGGGCTTGCCGGTTTATTAGCAGGTGCACTTTCCATGTCATTAGGTGAATGGATCTCTGTAAAAAGTTCGCAGGAATTGTATGAAAACCAGATGCAATTGGAAATGGATGAACTGGACGCTAATCCTGAAGGTGAGCAAAAGGAAATTGCATTGATCTATATGGCCAAAGGGATTGAAGAAGCACAGGCAAACCAGATGGCAGCAGATCTCATGAAAGATAAAGTACAGGCACACGATTTTTTAGTGAAAGAAGAATTAGGAATTAATGCAGAAGAATTAAAAGGTTCTGCTGCTGAAGCCGCCATCTATTCATTCATCTTATTTGCTATTGGTGCAGTGATTCCTGTTATTCCATTTATGTTTATGAGTGGCACACCTGCTATCATTGTAAGTGTTGCAGGAAGTGCAGTTGGGTTATTCCTGATTGGTGCTGCTATAACTTTGTTCACCGGAAAAAATGTTTGGTACTCGGGTTTCAGGCAGGTGATTTTTGGATTAGCCGCTGCGGCAATTACATTCGGAATCGGTAAAATAATTGGAGTATCCTTAGCCGGGTAAGTAAAATCAGATTCTTTTATCGGCTTCTGTCATCAGTTCATTTGCATGTTGCAGCAACTGATCTTTTGAATCATGCATAGCCACGCCACTGAACACAACCATTTCACAATCGGAAACGATTTGCTGATACTGTTCAGCAAGGTCAGCACAGTGCTTTTGTTTTAATGTGTCAATGATCGTTGCATTTCGATTACTGTATAGTGGAAGTTCTAACTTGTCAATAAAAAATTCCCGAACCCCTTCCATCAACAATGTATAAAACTGTTTATGATGCAACCCATCCTGTACATAAACGGCCGGCTGCAGAAATTCAGCAACTGTCTTGCTTGGTTTCAGTTCCACTTCTTTCTCTGCAACAGCATTGGTTTTCTCATCCGCTTGTTTCTTCCTCGATACTAAAAAGAAAATCCCGCCTGCGAGTAATACCAATCCACCGGCACCTGCAAGCCACAGGTCTATCCCTGTTCCCTTTTCAGTTACCATTGCTGAATCATCCGTTTGTAGAATTACTTTTTGTTTTACTGCTGCCGTTACATTCAGCTGCAATGTATCTGTAGTGATTGTTTCGTACGATTTTGTTTTTTCATCAAAATAAGAAAACCTGACAGCGGGTATTTGAACCAAACCCATTTTTGAAACTGAAAAAGGAATGTCAAATGTTTTTGTTCCGCTGATGGGCGATGTTGTTTTGTCGATCTCTTCATTCAGCTTTGCTTCAAATGAATCAATACCTGCAGGCCAGCTGACCGTTGGTACTGTAATCATCGGAATGTTTCCGCTTCCTTTAATGGTAATACGGAGAGTTGCATTATCATTCGCTGCAATTTCATTCTTCAGCAAACCGGCTTCCATTGTAAATTTCCCAACCGCTCCGTTGAATGTTTCAGGTTTATTTTTTTCTGGAAGCTCCAGCACATTTACTTTCAGTTCATCACTTTTCAGCACCAGTTTTTCCTGGATGATATCATCACTGCTAATTTCACTGTCTTTCATTTTCTCCATCATGGCATCGAGCCAGCTGCTTGTTTCTTTGCTGTTCCTGGTTTTTACTTTGATCATCCGCACAATATTCTCAATCTCTACCGGTTCAATGGTGAGCAATCCAGATTGCAATGGAAACAACTGCACTTTGCGGATGAGATAGCAGTTAAACAGTTTGCCGTTCACCATTTCTTTTGAAAAAATTCCTGCTTCCGGCTGTTCTAAGTCAATTACAGAAAACCCATTCAGTGAAGGACGCTTTAAAACTTTTGATTCACTATCGAGACGGGTAAATAATTTGAAGGTGGCAAGAATGGGCTGACCTACATAGCAGGTATGCTTATCAATTGTTGCACGTATAAACAGGTTTTTTGCAACCTTATCTTTTACATTTTCGCCGGGCATTAAATAGTAATCCGGCTTTTCTTCTTCCTGTGGAGTTGATGCATGGTCAGCAGTTGCAGCATCTGTTACAACAATTACAAATGGCGCTGATGTGAGCAGCTTCCCTTTTGTTTTTACAACAGCCGATGCAATGGGTAATCTGCCTTTCAGTTTTGCACGAAGTGTTACGGTATAGCTTATATATTCTGAAAGAGAACCGTTCACCCATGTCCATCCGGTTGACTGATCTAATCCGCTCAGTTGTTCAAAATTGCGAAAAGCAGGCGGTTTAAATTCGTCTACTTCTGTTGCTCCCTCTACCACAAATTGCAATTGAAAAGTTTCATGTTGCCGCACAACAGTTTTACTGGGTATTACTGAAAATTTTACCTGTGCAGATACAGCAGTAATTGAACACATCAAAAACAGGAGCAGGAAAAAAGGTTGATATGTTTTTACCGAAATCATGGAAATACAAATGTAAAGCAAGGCCTTTGGTTTGCAGCAACCGTTGCTGTAAGGGGTTGTTAAATGATTAATAAGGAAAGCCTCACCCTCGCTCCCTCTCCGGTAGAGAGGGAGGCCCGGCTATAGTTTCTTAATCAACTTCTGTAATTAAGCATTTCAGCAGTTAATTTTCAATGATCAATTACTGTACAAAAGATAATGTGTAAGATTTACTGTCTGCTTTTTTCACAAAAGCACCGTCCCTCTCCTTTGGAGAGGGATAAGAGGGTGAGGCCTTACAAATCACCCAACTGCGGCCTGATGAGAATTTCTTCCACGCAAGCCTGTGGCGAAAGCTGAGCAGCTGCATAAATCATTTTGGCGATGTCGTTGGCTTCCATAATCCTGTTGGAAGTATTATCATAATCACCCCATGAATCAGTCATCACTGCACCGGGAAAAACCGCTGTTACTTTTATGTGATGCGCTTTCAATTCTTCACGCAAATTCTGACTGAACCCGTTCAAAGCAAATTTACTAATGCTGTAAGAACCTCCATTCGTGTATGCTCCTAAGGAAGCAACGGAGCACATATTGAAGATATGCCCACGGGAACCGGCTGCAACACTTTGCTTCATCATCGTTGGTAATAATTTTCTTGTAAGATGATAAGCACTGTATAAATTCACTGCAATCATTTCTTCCAGCATACCTGCTTCTTCATTGTAAACACTTCCGGGTAAAAAGTTACCTGCATTGTTCACCAGTACATCAACAGAAATACCATTGTCGAGCAGCCATTGGCCGAAGTTCTCCACTTCTTCTTTTCTGCTCAGATCTCTTGCTTTGGCTTTGATTCTTGTACCGGGATATTTATTCAGCAATTCCTCAACCGTTTTATATAACGCAACTTCGTTCTTTGAACACAGATATAATGTATGCCCATGAGAAGCAAAAACTTCAGCAATGGCTTTGCCAATTCCACGGGAAGCGCCGGTAATGATGATATTCATACTATGCAGTTTTAGGTATTCGTGTTTGATATTGCCTGCATCCGAAATTACTACAACATCCGACATCGAACATCAAACATCGTAAATTGCGCTCATGAAATGTCCATAACCCGGCACTTACCAACCGAAAATGATTATGGGCATACTATGTGGCCAAAGACAATAAAAAATAACACATGCAATACCGCCATCTCTTCTTCGACCTGGATCATACTCTCTGGGATTTCGATGCCAATGCAATGGAAACACTGTCAAATGTTTATA
>JBEBHT010000320.1:0-4806 GCA_040081135.1 Lacibacter sp.
TCTCAGGGCCGCAGCCTATTTTGAATTGGTGAAATTATATGCAAAGGACTGGAGTAATGGTGATCCCAATACAAATCCTGGTGTTCCTTTGGTATTAACTCCAACAAGAGAAATAACTGAAGCAGATAAAGTAGCAAGAGCAAAAGTTGCAGCAGTTTATGGTCAAATTATTGCTGATCTCGTAGATGCCGAAGCAAAACTGCCAGTAAGTAATGGATTCTTTGCTACTAAAAATGCAGCGGCTGCTTTACTTGCAAGAGTTTATTTGCAGAAAAGAGATTATGCCAATGCAAGAGATGCTGCTAATAGAGTAATCACATCAAACAGATACAGTCTGGCAGGTTATTACGGCGATGCATTTCCTTATAATGGTGGAAATCCGTTCGGTAATACTACTGAAGATATTTTCGCTATGCAGGTTACAACCAACTCAGGTGTAAATGATTTTCAAACTTTCTTTTCTGCTGATGGACGTGGCGATATTACAATATCTGACGATCATTTGATTTTATACGAACCTGCTGATGAAAGACAGGATTTGTTTTATTCAAGCGGCGGGTCAGTTTACAATGGCAAAAACGACAATGTTTACGGCAATGTTCATACAATCCGTTTGGCTGAAATGTATCTGATCAGAGCTGAGGCGAATTTTCGGTTAGTTACAGTCGTTGGGGCTACCCCGCTTAGCGATCTTAACCGGATTCGTAACCGTGTTGCTTTAACTTCAAAGCTTGTTATTACGTTAGATGATATTCTTTTGGAACGTAAGCTTGAACTTGCATTTGAAGGATTTAATCTTTCTGATATCAAGCGTTTGGGTGTTACTACCGGTTACTTTACTGGCGGCGGAGGGTTAGCTGCCACTTCAACCAAATTGGTTTTACCGATTCCAGAAAGGGAACTTCGTGTCAATCCAAACCTCACTCAGAATGAAGGGTATTAATTGAACATATTCATTTCTATAATAAACCCGGCTATAAGCCGGGTTTATTAGTTTACACGCTAACAGCAGTTAGCGTGTAAACTAATATGTAACTTTGACCTCAATCATCGTCTTCTTATGAGTTATAAGCCTCAACATAAAATACGCATAGTTACAGCCGCCAGTTTATTCGATGGTCATGATGCTGCTATCAACATCATGCGACGCATTATGCAGAGCAAAGGCGCAGAAATTATTCATCTGGGTCATAACCGCAGCGTTCATGAAATTGTTGAATGTGCCATTGAAGAAGATGCACAGGGAATTGCCATCACCAGTTACCAGGGTGGGCATGTGGAATTTTTCAAGTACATGAAAGATCTGCTCGATGAAAATGGTTGCGGTCATATTAAAATATTTGGCGGCGGTGGTGGAACAATTCTTCCTGTTGAAATAGAAGAACTGCATCAATATGGCATCAGCAGAATTTATTCTCCCGATGATGGCCGCCATATGGGATTGGAAGGAATGATTGAAGATGTCATTAAGCAATGCAGCCCCCTCCCAACCTCCCCCGGTGGGGGAGGAGATTGGCAACAGTCTGATTATTGGCAGGCCTCAAAAAAATGGAATGGTCAGCTGCCATTGGGAGAAAAAAAAGATATCAGAAGAATTGCAAGAATGATTTCTTTAGCCGAAAGCGGAAAAGACTATTTGGCTATTAAAGAAGAAATGATAAAATTATCAGGCTCTAAAATCCCCCCTTCGGGGGGTGGGGGGGCCGTTCTTGGCATCACAGGCACAGGAGGCGCAGGCAAGTCATCTGTAACAGATGAAATCGTTCGCCGTTATTTAAATGCATTTACTGATAAAACAATTGCAGTACTTTCTGTAGATCCATCGAAAAAGAAAACAGGTGGTGCGTTGTTAGGTGACCGTATCCGTATGAATTCTATCTCTGGTCCGAGGGCTTATATGCGGAGCTTGGCAACAAGAGAAAGTGATAAAGCCTTAAGTGCACATGTACAGGAAGCAATTGATATCTGTAAAGAAGCCGGCTTTGATTTTATTATTCTTGAAAGTGCAGGTGTTGGACAAAGTGATGCATCCATTCTTGATTACTGCGATGTGAGTTTGTATGTAATGACACCGGAATATGGTGCGGCGTCGCAATTAGAAAAGATCAACATGCTTGATTATGCTGATGTAATCACCATCAACAAATTTGATAAAGCAGGAGCATTGGATGCATTGGCTGATGTACGCAAACAATACAAACGGAATCACCAACTCTTCATGGCGAAGGATGAAGAGCTGCCAATCATCGGAACAATTGCTTCACAATTCAATGATGCCGGAGTAAATGAATTGTTTGAAAAATTGATGCAGACAATTGAAGCAAAAACAAAAGTGAAGTTTGGGGGAGTAGAACATTTTGTACATAAGGATACGGTGAGTAAAACATTGATCATCCCTCCTGCAAGAGTCCGTTACCTCAGTGAAATTGCAGATGCCATTAAAGATTATAATCAATTGGTGATTGAGCAGGCAGCAATCGCTTCAAAACTATATCAGTTGCAGGGAGCTAAACAAACCCTGACGGCAGCTAAAGCCCCGTCAGCGGTTATTGAAGAAATAGAAAAACAAATTCAATTTTATACTGATCAGCAAACACCTGTTGCCAAAAAACTTATTACACACTGGCCTGAAAAAGTAAAAGCCTATCAGCAGGATTTCTATGAATATAAAGTAAGAGACAGGATAATTAAGCAACCCATGTTCAGTACAAGTTTAAGCGGAACAAGAATTCCGAAAGTGGTGTTGCCAAAATATAAAGACTGGGGCGATTTATTAAAATGGCAGGCGCAGGAAAATGTGCCGGGCAGTTTTCCCTTTGCAGCAGGAGTGTTCCCGTTAAAGCGTGAAGGAGAAGACCCAACAAGAATGTTTGCAGGTGAAGGTGGTCCTGAAAGAACCAACAAACGCTTTCACTATGTTTCATTAGATCAACCGGCCATTCGTTTATCAACTGCATTCGACAGTGTAACTCTGTATGGTGAAGACCCTGCTCATCGTCCGGATATTTATGGAAAGGTTGGAAACAGTGGTGTAAGTATTGCAACAGTTGATGATGCTAAAAAATTATACAGTGGTTTTGATTTGTGTGATCCAAAAACATCAGTGAGTATGACCATCAACGGTCCTGCACCAATGTTACTTGCCTTCTTTATGAATGCGGCGATTGATCAGCAATGTGAAAAATGGATTGAAGCGAATGATAAATGGGAGGAAGTAAAAATAATTGCTGCAGATAAATTTAAATCACAACCCAAACCTCTTTATAATAATACATCTTCTCCCGGGGAATTGCCTTCCGGTAACAGCGGACTGGGTTTAAAACTTCTTGGTTTGAGCGGCGATGAAGTATTACCTGCTGATGTATATGCACAATGTAAACAAACAGCATTGCAACAGGTAAGAGGAACGGTGCAGGCAGATATTTTAAAAGAAGACCAGGCACAGAACACCTGCATCTTCTCAACAGAGTTTGCATTGAAGTTAATGGGCGATGTACAGGAATATTTTATTCAGCAGAACGTCCGCAATTTTTACAGTGTAAGTATTAGTGGTTATCATATTGCAGAAGCAGGTGCAAATCCCATTACACAATTAGCATTTACATTGGCAAATGGGTTCACCTACATAGAATATTACTTAAGCAGGGGAATGAATATTGATGACTTTGCTCCCAATCTTTCCTTCTTCTTCAGTAATGGAATGGATCCTGAATACAGTGTAATTGGAAGAGTTTCAAGAAAGATCTGGGCGAAAGCTATGCGTTATAAATACAAAGCCAACAAACGCAGTCAGATGCTGAAGTATCATATCCAGACTTCCGGCCGTTCCTTGCATGCACAGGAAATTGATTTCAACGATATCAGAACAACGCTTCAGGCATTGTATGCTATTTATGATAACTGCAATTCACTTCACACCAATGCATATGATGAAGCCATTACCACACCAACTGAAGAAAGTGTAAGAAGGGCGATGGCCATTCAGTTAATCATTAACAGGGAGTTGGGAACAGCAAAAAATGAAAACCCCAACCAGGGTTCTTTCTTAATAGAAGAGTTAACTGACCTGGTGGAAGAAGCAGTGATGAATGAATTCAACCGTATAACTGAACGTGGTGGTGTATTAGGAAGTATGGAACGTATGTATCAGCGGAATAAAATTCAGGAAGAAAGTTTATACTACGAACATCAGAAACATACAGGCGAATTGCCGTTGATTGGCGTGAATACTTTTTTAAGTAAAAACGGAAGTCCTACTATTTTGCCACAGGAAGTGATTCGCAGTACAACCGAAGAAAAAGAACAGCAGATCACTAACCTGCACAATTTCTGGAAACGGAATGAACACAGAGCAGCAGATGAAATAAAGAAACTGAAAGAAGTTGCTGTGCGTAACGGGAACATTTTTGCACAACTGATGGAAACAGCAAAGTATTGTTCACTTGGACAGATTACTCATGCATTGTACGAAGTAGGCGGGCAATACAGGAGGAATATGTAAGAGAAGTTCATTCTATAAATACAAAAGGGCTCGATGGAGCCCTTTTTTTTAATCGAAAAAAAATATCACTACTCTTCTTTAACTTTTTTTCCTTCTTTATCAATCATCATAAATTCACCGTTTTTCAAAACCCTGGCTTTTCCATCCATAAATAAATCGGCAAAGTTGTAAGCAAATGGAAGAACCATTTTTCCTCTCAGATTAATATAACCCCACAGGCCTTTACTGTTACCAACAGGTGCCAGACCTTCAGAAAATCCACGGGCCATTTCATATTCAAATGGAATAATCACCTGCATCTGGTA
>JBEBHT010000029.1:0-19944 GCA_040081135.1 Lacibacter sp.
GTTTGGAAGTTGACTGATATTGGATTTTAGTTTTTGATCTTTCAATGGATTTGGATAAATATAAAATAAGTGTTCTTCGTATGTTAGTGTTGATTGTGTGTCAATCAACTTCCGATACAAATGTACTTCCGGGTGAAACACTGGCAAAGAGCAGTTATTCTCTATTTTACGTAATCGGCATTTACTCCATCATTCGTAGATCTACGTATGGTATGCAGGTAGAGTTACTTGTAAACAGGTGTTTTATTTATTATACCGCTGTATAAACGACTATCATGAGTCAATAATTGCCCTTAAAAGCAGAAACCGCTTAACGAAAGCGGTTTATACATTATTATATGAGGTTCTTACTTAGACTTATTTCGTTAAGGATTGTATGATATCGTATTTGGTTACGATATGGAAGTTGCCTGCTTCATCCTTACTTAACACAGCGCCGTTTTCTTTTGTAATGAATGTACTTAAGCGTTCTATCGTTGTATCAAATGCAACAATAGGTAAAGCCGGTTCCATAACAGCTTCTACACTGGCATGTTTTATTTCAGCATTGGAAAA
Organism: Lacibacter sp.; assembly: GCA_040081135.1. Taxonomy (GTDB): domain Bacteria; phylum Bacteroidota; class Bacteroidia; order Chitinophagales; family Chitinophagaceae; genus Lacibacter. The sequence goes on from JBEBHT010000029.1 coordinate 556, forward strand.
AACTTTGGCAAACAATCCATTTTCAGAAATGGAACCAACCGGTTCTCCATTTCTAATAACAGGGATCTGTTCTATATCATATTTCTTCATCAGTTCTACTGCTTCAGCAACAGTATGCGTCGGTTCAATACTGATCAAGCGGTTATGTGAACGGGATGATACAATGTCTTTAAATGTTTTTACATCCAGGAAACCTCTTTCCATCATCCACTGATCATTGTATATTTTACCAACATAGCGGCTGCCATGATCATGAAAAATGCAGACCACTAAATCGTCTTTTTTTAAACGGTCTTTTAATTGCATCAATCCCTGTATACAGCTGCCTGCGCTGTAGCCGCAAAATAAACCTTCTTCTTTTGCCAAACGACGGGCCATCACTGCGCCATCTTTATCAGTTACCTGTTCAAAATGATCGATCACACCCATATCATAGTTCTTTGGTACAAAGTCTTCACCAAAACCTTCACTGATATAAGGATGCACTTCATTCATATCCGTTTCACCGGTACGGAAATATTTGGTAAGTAATGAGCCGTACACATCAATTGCCCATATTTGTATGTTGGGATTTTTTTCTTTTAAATATTGTGCAACACCTGTTATAGTGCCACCGGTTCCTGCAGTACATACAAGATGAGTGATCTTTCCATCGGTCTGTTTCCAAATTTCAGGCCCTGTTGTTTCATAATGGGCAAGGCGGTTTGCCAGGTTATCATATTGATTCATATGATAGGAGTTGGGAACTTCTTTCGCCAGTCTTGCTGCCACACTGTAATAACTCATGGGGTCTTCGGGCAAAACATTCGTTGGACAAACAATTACTTCAGCACCAACAGCTTTCAATACATCTGCTTTTTCTTTCGATTGCTTTTCTGTAGTAACAAAAATGCATTTGTAGCCTTTTACAATAGCAGCCAGTGCTAAACCCATTCCTGTATTTCCGCTGGTACCTTCTATGATAGTGCCGCCCGGTTTTAATTTACCTTCCTTTTCTGCCACTTCTACCATCTTCAGTGCCATGCGGTCTTTAATAGAGTTACCGGGATTGAAATAATCAACCTTGGCTACTACTTCGCAGGGAAAGTTTTTAGTGACCTTATTTAAACGGATCATTGGTGTATTACCAATGGTTTCAAGAATGTTGTTTTTGATATCCATAAAGAAGCGTCCGGGTTTTTCCGGCAGCTGACAAAGTTACGGTTTGTAACGGGAGAAATTGAAGGATTGAGTTAGCTTTCCGTTAATGTGATACACTGTTATGAACAGATGATTTTTTCTTCCGTCTGAGATAGCTATCGAGTAACAGTAATCCCAAAATAACATTCACCATCAGTACAACATTGATCCATGTACTGCTCATGAGTTTGCTGAAATCAAACTTGTCAAGATTCAGGTTTATTAATTCAAATGGCAGGGGAGATGAGCCTGCAGTTGATGCCCAGCTCATTTGTGTAAAACTGTACACAAGAAGCCCGGCAATGGTGAGAATAAAAAAAGCGGCGATGCCACGAATGATATTTTTGTTGATGTACTGAACTGTTGCACGTGCAGGTTGCAGTGAGCTGATTTGCTCCATCACATTTTTACTGAAACGTAAGGAAGGCTGTTCGAGTTCCAGGTCTGTTTTCAACAATTGATTTACTTCAAGCAGTTCCCTGTATTTTTTCTGCCACTCCATATCTGCAGCAATCATACCCTCAATAAAGGAAACTTCTTTTTGACTGGCTGTGCCATCAATATAATTCCAGATTTGTTCTTCCATTTGCTGCATCTGCATAAAATTAGCTTTTAAGATTGAATATATTCTTCCACTTCCACCGCAAAATATTGCTGCATCTTTTCTTTTAGCCGTTGCCTGGCTCTGTGCAGCTTTACTTTGGCATTATTGGGTTCAATTCCCATGATCAAACCAATTTCTTCCAGGCTTTGGTCACCTTTATAAAATAAGGTCAGCACTTTTGCATCATCAGGGTTCAGTAAGGCGATCGCATCATTGACCAGTTTGATCTTCGATTTCTCTTCCACTATATTGGCCCTTAAACCTGAATCCACTGTATCGGCCAGTTCAAACACCCCATCCTGATCTATAGATTGTACCGGTAATTTCTTTTTCCGTAGGAATGTGAGACACAAAGAACTTACAATCGTATACAACCAGGTGCTGAATTTGGCATCGCCCCTGTAATCATTTAAACAACGATAAGCTTTTATAAACGCATTCTGCGCCAGTTCTTCTGCATCTTCCCTGTTTTTTGTGTAACGCAGGGCAACGGAAAAAACAAAAGACTGATAACGGGTAACCAGTACCTCGTAAGCCTTTTGTTCACCCCGCAATACCCGGGTGATAACTTCTTTATCCGATGGAGCAGCCTGCATAACTACGGGTTTAGACGCTGCCTGTTTGGAGCAGGTTACAATACTTCTATAAAGATGGAAAGAAATCTGTGTTCAGGCAATTTTTTAAAAACTTGAAAAAGAGTGTAACCTGTTTGTTTCGGCCGTTGTCATATATGCTGAACACATTTTAAAACAATAAAACCTTATTTATGAACGGAGAATTTTTAGTAGCAATATTGGTTCCATTGGGTGGAATGGCTATGCTTTTCGGACTTTTTTATCTCGGAAACCGTGAAAATATGGCTATGATCGAAAAAGGAATGAATCCTAAGGAGTTCAAAAACAGACCTGCACCATACCGAAACCTGAAATGGGGTTTGTTGCTTGTCGGTGCCGGGCTTGGTTTGTTCCTCGCCTACATTATGCATACCTATGTATTGCATATTGATGATGAAAACCCGGTGATGTATTTCTCCCTGATAGGTATTTGCGGAGGATTGGGTCTGATTGCATCGTACTGGATTGAAAAAAAGCAGACGCTGGATAAAGAATAACTGTTTTCTGACCAATGAATGAACCTTTTCCCAAAAAGAGAAGGCAACAGATAGCTGTTGCCTTCTCTTTTTATTTAGATAATCCGTTTATTTCTTAATTTCTTCCAGTGCTTTTGTAATCAGTGGGTCAGAAAGGTTCTTCATTTTTACATACCCGTCAGTGTGCCAGAGTTGGCGGCCAAGCATTATGGTAAAATAATGTTGAATAACCTGCTGTTGCTTTGCAGGTAAGGTATCAAGGTTGATGCTGTCTTTGATTGCTTTGGCTTTAAGAAATTGCCAGGTTACAGGATCAGTTGATAAAGATTGCTGCAATTCAGCAGGAGTTTTTATTTTCTGCAGATTTGTTCTGTTGCTGAGATAATAATAATAAGCTGCATCGCCGATGATTTCTCTTATCTGTTGTTTATTGTCTCTTGGCAGAAATTCACTTGAATCAACTGCTACATAGATATCGGGAGAGATGCCACCGCCACCAAAAACCGGTCTGCCGCCTTTCGTTTTATATTTCTTTCCATTGTGTGCCGCAGAATCACCATGAAATAATTCGCCATTCGATAAACGTTCTGTTACTTCATTTTTATAAATCGAATTATCGCCGTGTACATATGGCTTTTGAATGCTGCGGCCAATAGGAGTGTAGTAACGGGAAACCGTTAAGCGGATAGCACTGCCATCGCTCAAACTGAATTGTTCCTGTACAAGACCTTTTCCAAAAGAACGCCGGCCCATAATCGTTGCCCTATCCCAATCCTGCAAGGCACCTGCCAGTACTTCACTTGCAGAAGCTGATCCTTCATCAATCAATAAAATGAGTTTTCCTTTTTCAAACAAACCCGGGCGACGGGCATTATAATTTTGACGGGGATATGATTTCCCTTCTGTATAAACAATTTCTTTTTCTCCATCAATAAACTCATCGGCAATCTGTACAGCATCATCCAGCATACCACCTCCATTTCCACGCAAATCAAGAATGAGTTTTTTCATGCCTTCTTTTTGCAGACGCTCCAGATTTTCCATGAACTCCTCATAAGTAGTACTTGAAAATTTATTCAGTCGGATATAAGCAATTTCCGGCTCAATCATATAAGCAGCATCAACACTTTTAAGGGGGATGATCCCTCTTTGAATGGTGATTTCCTTTTGCTGTCCACCACGCAGGAGTTTTACTTTTACTTCTGTTCCCTTCGGGCCACGGAAAAATTTACGGATAGCATCTTCTTTTCTCTTTTTACCTGAGATGAGGGAATCATTGGCACTGATGATCTGGTCGCCAATCTGCATTCCGGCTTTTTCAGCAGGGCCTTTGGCCATAACATTCAATACATGAACAGTATCATCGAGCACCCCAAACTCAATTCCAACTCCCTGGAAATTGCCCTGCATATCTTCATTTACCTGCTGAAGCTGTTGGGGCGGAATATAGATTGAATGCGGATCGAGTTGATTTAATACATCCTGAATGGCAAATTGACCTAAAGAATCAACATTAACTGTGTCCACATATTTCTGTTTCACCAGTTCAAGAATTTCCTGGATGGATGTTTGCCGGGACTTTCCAAAAAAGGATGGGCCATAGGGTCCCATGTTATCTTTGAGTTTATAACCGAAAAACATCCCGATCATGAGACATACGGACAGGAGAACGGGTAGCCAAACTTGAACTTTCTTTTGAGTCATGCAAATGGGTTCTTGTAAAAAGTGCTGCAAATCTCATGAAAATAAAGCATATTGCCTTGTCGCTTTTGCTCCAATTTCAATAATTTACAGCAAAGGCAAGATAAACCTGATAACGGTATGAGTTCCATTAAACTAATAGCAGACAGCGGGGCCACTAAGGCAGAATGGTGTTTATTAAAAGGGAAGAAAAAGAAAACATTGTTTACACAGGGCATCAGCCCCTACTTAATGACAACTGAGGAAATTGTGAAAATGCTTCAGAAAGAGCTGAAGCCGAAACTGAAAAAAGAAAGCATTACAGAAATCTACTTTTACGGAACTGGCTGTAATAATCCCCAGAATGTAAAAAATGTCCGTACTGCTTTGAAAGAGGTCTTTTCAACAGCTAAAAAAATCAATGTTGATAATGATATCATGTCTGCAGCAAAAGGACTTTGTGCCGATGAGAAAGGAATAGTTGTCAACCTTGGTACCGGTTCATTTTGCTGTTATTATAACGGCAAACGGATTGCTAAAAACAGCCCCGGCATTGGCTATATCCTTGGTGATGAAGGCAGTGGTGCTTTTCTCGGCAGAAAAGTAATTCAGCATTTTCTCTATAATACATTTGATGAAGAATTAATGGCAAAATTTCATGCCAGGTATAAAACTGACAGGTCTGAAATTCTGAATCATGTGTACCGTATGCCATTGGCTAACCGCTATATTGCATCTTTTGCGCTTTTCCTCAGCGAGAACCGTGGGCATTATATGATAGAAAATATCATTGAAGATTCATTAAATGAGTTTTTCTTTGCACATCTTTACAAATACCGTGAAAGCTGGTTATACCCAATTCATTTTACAGGTGGTGTAGCCTATGCATTCAGGGATGTATTGAAAAGTTTATGTCATACTTATGAATTGCAGTTAGGCCGGGTTTTAAAGAATCCCATGCCGGGCTTAATTGAATATCACAGCAAATAACAAAAGATGTCAGATCAATTTATCCGGATAACAGAGCAGGAATCAAACTATCGTCATTTAGATCAGATGGGTGTGGCTGAACTGCTGGAGAATATAAACCGGGAAGACAGTCTTGTTCCTGCAGCAGTTGAAATGGCTATTCAGCAGATTGAACCGTTGGTATCAACCATTACTGATAAAATGCTGATGGGTGGAAGATTATTTTACATTGGTGCAGGAACAAGCGGCCGTTTGGGAATACTGGATGCAAGTGAATGTCCGCCAACTTATGGCGTGCCTTATGGCTTGGTGATTGGAATTATTGCCGGAGGAGAAAAGGCCATTACAAATGCGGTTGAATTTGCGGAAGACAGCAGGGAAGAAGGATGGAAGGATTTGAAAGAGCACAATGTGTCAGATAAAGATGTGGTGGTGGGAATTGCTGCAAGCGGAACAACTCCCTATGTAATTGCTGCACTGGAAGAATGCCGGAAGAACAATATTATAACGGGCAGCATCAGTTGCAATCCCAACTCACCGGTAAGTGCAGCTGCAGATTTTCCCATTGAAGTGGTTGTTGGCCCTGAGTTTGTAACCGGCAGTACAAGAATGAAAAGCGGCACGGCGCAAAAGCTTGTGCTGAATATGATTTCAACATCTGTTATGATTCAATTGGGCAGGGTGGAAGATAACCGCATGGTGAATATGCAGCTCAGCAATGAAAAATTAGTTGATCGTGGCGCAAAGATGCTGATGCTGAGAAGCGGGCTAACTGATTATGATAAAGCAAAGGATCTGTTACTTTCTCACGGAAGTGTAAAGAAGGCATTAACTGGATTAGGGAAATAATAATTTCTGACTTCTATTCGTGTCTCATTGACTTTATTTGAGAAAAACAATGAGTTAAACTAATATGTTCAACAAATAGTATTAATGAAATTTGATAGTATTTTTTTAATAGCTTTTGGGCTTATTTCTTTGATTGCTGGTTTTTTGAATAAAAACATATTGTTCTGGGTGACTACTAGACACGTAGTTGATAAAAAATATTATAGGGCCATAAACATAATTGTGGGAATTCTTAGTATTCTTATTGGCTTGTATTTGTTAAAGGATTAGATATCCTTTTTTTTATCGATTTGTATCCCTGACAGCCGATAAAAATCCCTGCCATCATTACCTAACGATGAAGTGCTTGTGACCCTAAAAATACTAAAGCCGGTATCATAAAAAATATTTCTTCTTAACTAACGCTTGTTGTATGAGGCATCGTATTTATCTTGTGCACTCATGAAACAGGTTGTTCCTACATATCATTCTTCGTTTGTGTCTGCTGACACAACAACTACAACCACTACGATCCGCTAAGCGGATTGTATACTTTCATATTAACCCACGGGCAATTGCTGCTGTTCAACTGAAAAGTTTTCTTTTTACTAAACGTTTATCTCAATTTATATGCTGGTTTTAAAATTTGGTGGTACTTCAATGGGAAGTGCGGATGCAATTAAACAGGTTGCTGACATCGTTAAACAAAAACTGAAAGATTCTCCCGTTCTTGTTGTGGTGAGTGCCATGAGCGGTACAACCGATCTTCTTCTCAACTGCGGAACAAAAGCTTCTGCAACTGACGAATCCTATAAAGATTTACTGAAACAAATCGAAAGCCGGCATCTTGATACGGTAAAAGCTTTGATTCCCGTTCAGCAGCAAAGCAGTGTGCTGAGTATGGTGAAACGATACTGTAATGAAATTGAAGATATCTGTAATGGTATTTTCCTGTTGGGAGAATCCTCATCACGCACAAAAGATAAGCTGGTGAGTTATGGTGAATTACTTTCGTCTACGATCATCAACGCAGCTTTTAATGTAAACGGCACAGCCTCTTTATGGAAGGATGCAAGAGAATTAATTCGTACAAATTCCAACTACAGCAATGCAGTTGTTGATTTCACTGTTACCAATCTGCAGGTAAGCGCTTTTATAAAAAGCTGCTCTCAGCAACTAATTGTTGTTCCCGGTTTTATTGCAAGTGACGCAAGCAATGTTACTACAACACTTGGTCGTGGCGGTTCTGATTACACGGCATCTATTCTTGCAGCTGCTGTTGATGCAACTGCATTGGAAATATGGACCGATGTAAGCGGTATGATGACTGCTGATCCACGATGGGTACCCAATGCAAAAATTATCCCTTCCATTTCTTACCAGGAAGCAATGGAGCTTTCACACTTCGGTGCAAAAGTGATTTATCCTCCAACCATTCAACCCGTACTGAATAAAAATATTCCGGTATGGATCAAGAATACATTTGCTGCAGCAGATCATGGAACAGTCATTGAACACAAACCTGAACCGGAAAATATTATTACCGGCATTTCAAGTATCAATTCATTAGCGTTATTGAGTCTTGAAGGAAGTGGTATGATCGGTATTCCCGGTTTCAGCAGCCGTTTGTTTGCTGCACTGGCAAATGCACAGATCAATGTGATCCTTATTACACAGGGTTCATCTGAACATTCCATTTGTGTTGGGGTCGATGTTTCACTTGCAGGCAAGGCAAAAGAAATTGTTGACCGCACTTTTGAATATGAAATAGCCACCAGTAAGGTTGAACCATTACAGCTTGAAAAAGATTTGTCGATTGTTGCGTTGGTTGGTGACCAGATGCGTCATCACACAGGAATCAGTGGCAGAATGTTTTCTGCATTGGGAAGAAACGGAATTAACATCCGTGCAATTGCACAGGGCTCAACTGAACGAAATATCTCTGCAGTGGTTGCAACAGAAGATGTACGCAAAGCCGTGAACGTTTTGCATGAAGAGTTTTTTGAAACAACAAAGAAACAGGTCAACTTATATATCGTTGGTACCGGTAATGTAGGTAAGAAATTACTGGCACAGTTAAAACAACAGCAATCATTCCTGGAAGAGCATCTGCGTTTGCAGGTAAATATTGCCGGGCTGAGTAACAGCCGCAAAATGCTCATTAATGAAAATGGAATTGATCTGAATAAATGGGAAGAGTTATTGCAGAATGCAGAAGCAGCCAATCTCGAACAATTTGTTCATGCTATTTTGCATAAAAATTTACGCAACTCTGTTTTTGTAGATATTACTGCTAATGCAGTCATTGCTGACGTATATGCATCAGTACTGGAAAAAAGTATTGCTGTTGTCGCATGTAATAAAGTAGCCGCCTCATCGAAACTCAGCAATTATAAAAAGCTCAAACATCTTTCTGCCGAATACAATGCGCCATTCCTGTTTGAAACAAATGTGGGTGCAGGTTTGCCCATCATTGGCACATTGAATGATCTTATGCGCAGTGGCGACACCATTCATCGTATGGAAGCAGTATTGAGCGGTACACTCAATTTTGTGTTTAATAATTATGATGGAACAAAACCATTTGCAGACGTAGTGAAACAGGCACAGGATGAAGGTTATACTGAACCTGATCCACGTTTAGATCTGAGTGGTACAGATGTAATGCGCAAGATTTTAATTCTTGCACGTGAAGCAGGTGTGCAAATGGAAATGGAACAAATCACCTGCAATGGTTTTCTGCCGGAAAGTTGTATGAAAGGATCAGTAGCTGATTTTTATGAAGCCATGAAAAAAGAAGAAGCGCATTTCAAAGCCATCTTTGAAAAAGCTAAAGCCGAAAATTGCAAACTGAAATTTGTAGCCAGTTATAATAACGGCATTGCATCAGTTGGCTTGCAGCATATTCCACCACAGCATGATCTGTATCATTTATATGGAAAAGATAATGTGGTTTTATTTTATACAGATAGATATAAAGAACAACCTATGGTTGTAAAAGGTGCAGGTGCTGGTGCTGAAGTAACAGCAAGTGGTGTATTTGCAGATATCATGAGAACCGCCCCCTAAATCCCCCAAAGGGGGACTTGTTTAACACCCTGATTTTTCTGATACTTTAAAATATTTACATGAGCGAAGAAAATATAAACGAATTACAAACTACGGAGGGTTCTAATCCTCCCCCTCGGGGGGAGTTAGAGGGGGCTTCTGTTTCTGTCAAATGCCCGGCAACTGTGGCCAATCTTGTTTGCGGTTTTGATATCCTGGGTATGGCATTAACGGAGCCTTATGATATCATGAAGATGAAGTTGATTGATGAACCAAAAATTGTTATCATCAATAACGATGCATACAATCTTCCAACAGAGCCGGAAAAAAATGTTGCTGGTGTTGTGCTGCTGGAGATCATGGAAAAAATGGGCAATCAGTTTGGCTTTGAAGTAGAAATTGAAAAGCATATTAAACCAGGAAGTGGCTTGGGTTCAAGTGCAGCCAGTGCTGCCGGAGCAGCAGTTGCAGCCAATGAATTACTGGGAAATGTTTTTTCAACAGATGAGTTGGTGCAGTTTGCAATGTTTGGAGAAAAATTAGCAAGCGGTGTAAAGCATGCAGACAATATTACTCCCTGCATTACAGGTGGTGTTACATTGATCCGTTCCATTCATCCGTTAGATATTGTGCAGCTGAATTCACCTGCTTTGTTTGTAACCGTTGTTCATCCGCAAATTGAAGTGAAGACCAGTGATGCAAGACAAATTCTCCGCAAAGAAGTATTACTGAAAGATGCCATCAAACAATGGGGAAATATTGCAGGACTTGTTGCCGGTTTTGAAAAAGGCGATACAGATTTAATTGGCAGAAGTCTCGAAGATGTGATCATTGAACCGGTTCGCAGTATTTTAATTCCGGGCTTTGATGAAATTAAAACAAAAAGTAAGGAAGCCGGTGCATTGGGTGGCGGAATTTCCGGAAGCGGTCCATCAATTTTTATGCTTAGCAAAGTAGAAGCAACTGCTAAGAAGGTGGAACTGATTATGCAGGAAATATTCACAAGACTTGGCATCGAGTATAAAACCTATGTAACAACAATTAATAAAAGTGGTGTGGAAGTGGTGAAATGAAGTAAGAAGAAGGAGGTAAGAAATAAGAAGCACCCCGTCAGCGGTTGCAAACCCTGACGGCGGTTCAAGCAAATAATAAATATTTCAACGATTTAATTTTCCAAATTGAATTACTACAGTTTAAATAAAAAATCTCCCATTGCTTCGTTCAGAGAAGCAACCATACTTGGACAGGCTCCTGATAAAGGATTGTATTTTCCTGAAACAATTCCGCAGGTGGATAAAGAACTGATTGCAAATATTGAATCCATCGGCAATGAAGAAATTGCTTTTCGTGTTATTCAGCCCTATATCGAAAATGAAATTGCCGAAGAGGAGCTCTATCGCATTGTTTCAGAAACAGTGAACTTTCCTATTCCGTTGGTTAATGTGAATGAAACTATTTCATCCTTAGAATTATTCCACGGACCAACACTTGCATTTAAAGATGTTGGAGCAAGATTTATGAGTCGCTGCCTTGCTCAATTTGTAAAAGGAGCTGATAAAAAAGTAACTGTACTCGTTGCAACAAGTGGCGATACTGGTGGTGCCGTTGCCAATGGTTTTTATAATGTGGATGGGGTAGAGGTGGTAATTCTCTATCCAAGCGGTAAAGTGAGCAGCGTACAGGAGAAACAATTAACAACTCTCGGAAAAAATATTCATGCGCTGGAAGTTAACGGAACCTTTGATGATTGTCAGCAACTGGTGAAACAGGCTTTTGCAGATGAAGAACTCACCAAACAGTTATTTCTTACATCAGCTAATTCCATCAACATTGCAAGATGGCTGCCGCAGCAGTTCTATTATTTCTTTGCCTATAAACAATGGAAGGAAAAGGATCAGCCACCGGTTATTTCTGTACCCAGTGGCAACTTTGGCAATATCTGTGCAGGAATACTGGCGCATGTCAGCGGGCTGCCGGTGAAACATTTTATTGCTGCCTGCAATGCCAATGATGTGGTAACAAGATTTATGCAAACCGATGGTTCGGCTCCGCTCACCAGTTTTATTTCATCAAAGGCAGTTGCAACTATTTCCAACGCAATGGATGTTGGTAACCCAAGCAACTTCGTTCGTATCCTTGAATTATTCCATCAGCAGTCTCCGCAATTGAAAGAGACATTGAGCAGTGTAAGTATCAGTGATGATGAAACAAGAAGGACAATGAAACAAGTGTTTGATGAAACGGGCTATGTTCTTGATCCGCATGGTGCCGTTGGTTACCTGGCATTGGAAAGATACCTGCACGAACATCCTGCACTGAAGGGAATGTTTCTTGAAACAGCACACCCGGTTAAGTTTTATGATGTGGTTGAACCTGTATTAAATCAAACAATTGAATTGCCTGAAGCTGTGAAAGCGATTATTGAGTTGCCAAAGAAATCAACTATTGTTGATGCATCATATGAACAACTTAAAGAGTATTTAAAAACAGTTTAATAGGACTTTCTTTTATTCAGGATTTATCCAATCCGGAAAGTAAAGCATGACATTAATTTAAATATGTATTTTTTTTAAGTCTGCTGTATTAATTTAATCTTCATAGCTTCTTTTTCCTTATTTTTAGAACGAGAGTTGTTTGCCGTACGTTAAAGCTGTGCGTAACAACTCTTTTTGCTTTAATAACACTTAAATCTAATATGAACAGCGAAGCTCTGATACAAAACTATCAGACCAGCTCTGCATTATTTGACGAAATGCGGAACGCTGATGGGGTACGTGTACCTTATCAAAAGCTGGTCGAAACAATCCTTAACCACAACGTTGAGGACCTGCACCTGAAAGATAAACTGGCCGGTGAATTATTCATGAACCAGGGAATCACCTTCACCGTGTACAGCGATGATGCTGGCATTGAACGGATCTTCCCTTTTGATATTCTGCCCCGCATTATTACAGCAGCAGAATGGGATCATGTGGAAAAAGGAATTCAGCAGCGGTTGAAAGCACTAAATCTTTTCCTTAAAGACATTTACAATGAGCAGCAAATCATCAAAGACAACATTGTTCCCGGTGAACTGATTGCTTCCTGCCCGCATTACCTGCGTGAAGTATCAGGAATTAAAGTGCCGCATGATATTTATGTGCATATCTCAGGTATTGATTTGATTCGTGGACAGGATGGAACCTTTTATATTCTCGAAGACAACCTGCGCACACCTTCAGGAGTTTCCTATATGCTGGAAAACAGGGAAGTAACCAAACGCTTATTCCCTGATCTGTTATCAAACGCAAATGTTCGGATGGTGAATAATTATCCGCTGCTGCTGCATCAGAATTTGATGGCATTGTCGCCAAGACAAATCTCCAGTCCAACTGTTGTGCTCTTAACACCGGGTATTTATAATTCGGCTTATTACGAACACACATTCCTTGCACGCCAGATGGGAATTGAATTGGTGGAAGGAAAAGACCTGGTAATTGACGATCATAAAGTGTTCATGAAAACAACAAGCGGGTTGCAGCAGGTTGATGTGATCTATCGCCGCATTGATGACGAATTTATTGATCCGTTATTATTCCGTCCCGATAGTGTTCTCGGTGTGCCCGGTATTATGGGTGCATACAGAAAAGGAACAGTTGCTTTGGCAAATGCAGTGGGTAATGGTGTGGCGGATGATAAAGCAGTGTATGCTTATGTGCCTGATATGATCAAATATTATCTCAATGAAGAGCCTATACTTCCCAACATTCCTACATACCAGATGAGTAATGAAGATGAGCGGAAATATACATTTGAAAATATGCATAAAATGGTGGTGAAGCGTACCAACCAGAGTGGCGGTTATGGAATGCTGATGGGAAATAAAGCAAGTGATGAAGAAATCAACAAGTTTAAGGAAGAGATTTTAAAAACGCCAAGAGAATTTATTGCCCAGCCTATTATTCAATTGTCAACTGTTCCCTGTTTTATTGATGGACAATTTAAACCACGTCATGTTGATCTTCGCCCTTACGCTTTATGCGGACCGGATGGTGTGAAGATTGTTCCCGGTGGTTTAACAAGGGTTGCCCTGAGAGAGGGTTCTCTTATTGTAAATTCATCGCAGGGTGGTGGAAGTAAGGATACATGGGTGATTGATTAGAAAGCCGTTAGTCATCAGTCATTAGCTGATAGTTGTTATTAGAAGTGCTCTTAAAATTAATCTGTTTGAAATATATTATTAACCTAAAAAAGCTTGGGCTGTGCTTTGATGGCTTCACCCTTTGGGGGAAGTCGGAAGGGGGCCTCATTTATATTTATGCTAAGTAGAATTGCCGATTCAATGTTTTGGTTAAACCGTTATATGGAACGGGCAGAAGGTTTGCTGCGTGTGCTGTATACAAACTATGTACTCTCCTTTGATAAAGGACCTTATGGAGTTCATTCCTGGAAACCTGTGCTGGAGATGTTCACAACCCTGAAAGAAGAGGAGATTAAAAACCTGGAATACAACACAACGGAAACCCTGCAATATATTATCACCAATCAGAAAAACATTAATTCACTCCGGAGTTTAATTAACAAAGCAAGAGAAAATGCAAGGGGTATGCAGGATCATATTACCAAAGAAGTTTGGGAAGAAGTGAATCTCATTTATCATACAGTTAATAACCCCGGACTTGAAAAGAAACTGGCAGGTTCTGAAGCATTGGCAACATTGGATCAATTATTAAAATCATGTTTAACTTATGTTGGTGTTACTGATACAACCATGCCCCGGGGAATGGGGTGGGACTTTATGAATATTGGCCGTTTTATTGAAAGGGGAGTTCTTACCGCCGATGTTACCTGCAAACATTTTGAGCAGGTAAACTTTGATCTCGATGCGGATAAGGATATTCTTTTCTGGAGAAATCTCTTACTTTCCTTATCCGGTTATGAGTTGCATTTAAAGAATTACAGAAGCAGTGATATCAACAGTAATGTGTTAAACCAGGCAGTTTTTAATTCTCACTTTCCACGTTCAGTTATGTATTCGCTTGCCCGGTTAGAGAAATATTTAAAAGACATTCTCGAAGAAAATGACCCGCCGGAGAAGGATATGCTTTATCGGGAATTTGGCCGGATTTACAGTCGTGTAAAATATGCTGATGAAAGCTCCATCAAACAAATTACTTTGCAGCGCTTTCTGCAGGAAACCAAACTTGACCTGCTGAAGTTTTCACATACGTTAGGTCAACAATTTTTCTCGTACGCATAGTAAGAAACCACAATGCCTGTTTTTAAAATACAACACGTTACAAAATACAGTTACAACCGGCCGGTAAAAGAGAGTGTGAACCAGATAAGGATTTATCCAATCGCTTCTGATATGCAGGAGATATTACAGCATGAGGTGAATATTACTGCCGACCCGGAACTGTTTTTTTTTATTGATTACTGGGGTAACCGTTGTGCCGATTTCAGTTTACTGAAATTGCATAAGGAACTGACAATTGACAGCAGAATGATTGTGCGTACAATGGGACAGGATTTTATATCGCCTGTTGACAGTAACTGGGAAGATCTGTCAGAAAGTGTTCAGGGGAAATTTTACCTGCTTGAACTTACAAGGCCTGATGAAATAAAAGTGAATGCAGCTTTACAGGAAATCATCGACTCCTTTCAACACAAAGAAAAAACCATCATGCAAACAGTAGAGGCATGTTCAGGTTATATTTTCAAAGAATTCAAATACATCAAGGGCATCACCAATATTGAAACAACTGTTGATGAAATACTGGAACACCGAAGTGGTGTGTGCCAGGATTTTGCTCATGTATTACTTCAGATATTGCGTACAATGGGAATTCCATCAAGATATGTTAGCGGATATATCTGTCCGAACAAGAACGGTATGCGGGGTGAAGGTGCAACTCATGCCTGGGTGGAGGCGTGGATTCCGAAACTTGGCTGGACAGGTATTGACCCCACGAATAATGTTTGGGCAAGTACCCATCATGTAAAACTTGCAGCCGGCCGAAATTTCAACGATTGCACTCCCATGAAAGGAACCTTCAAAGGAATTGCCAAACAAACTCTATCTGTTTATGTTTCTGTTGGTTACGAAGACGGACAGGTATTTGAAGAAGTACATGATGTGCAGATGCTGGTGACTGAATCAACCGTTACAGCAGAGCAATTGGCCATGGAAGCTGCCCAGCAGTAGGCGAAAAGTTGTCCGCCGTCATAATTATTATATATTTCTGGCGTTATATTTGCATTCAAACCAATATCCATGAATAATCTATTCTTTGACGACAAGGCCTATATCGCCGAACAGTTCTGTCTGGAAGATGACTATACTGCTCAAACTGCCCGTTTTGCATCTCATAAAATCAATTCATTTAAGCTCTCTTTAAACAAAGAAGCTTATTGTTTGAACAAGGCAGATCTGACTGATATTCTCAAAGGTTCTTTACTGAATTACACAGCACCTTGTATTGTTCTTTCTTCCCTTGGTTTTTTTGAAGAGGAGAAAAATAACTGAGAATAGGGAATACCGGTCAAATTTTATTTTTTATTTCTACAGTTCAATCTTGAAATTTGCACAACCAACCATTGGCTGGGCTTTTTTCTTATGCATGATATTGAACCTTTCTATAACTGGCGCCACATTTACGTAAGTGAAGAAGATGAGCGTTCTCCTTTCTTTGGAAGAGAGTATTCTGAGTTTGAATTTTCACAGACAGTTTATAATTTTTATATTCATCCGCAATGGGATGAATTTGGCAGCCGCACACTTTACCTGAAGCTGCTGATGGTTGACTATACCGAACAGTATGCCATTATTGAATTGCTTGGAGAGTGGAATGATGCAATTGAAAACGATATCATGGAACTGAAACGTGAAGTGATTGACAAACTGATGAAGGAGGGTATTTACAAATTTATCCTGATTGCTGAAAATGTACTCAACTTCCATAGCAGCGATAAAGATTACTATGAAGAATGGTATGAAAACTGTGCTGATGAAAATGGCTGGACGATTATTTTGAATATGCCCGAGCAAACCCAGCATGATTTCAAAAAATTAAAGCTGAACCGTTACCTCGAATTAATGCAACTCGATAACTGGCGCATTTACAAACCATACCACCTGTTCAAAAAAATTGATGGAGAACTCAATCTCCGCCTCCCCGTATAATTGATCCCTACGTAGAAGTGGGTATTTTTTGTAAATAAATGCTGAAGGCTTCTTTATTCAACTGAACGAAGTTTACTTTAGTACAAAATTTAAAAGTATGAACCCAAAATCTGCTATTACCTCATTCAGCTTCTGCATGCTTTTAGTTGCATTCAGCCATGCACAATCATCGCTTGACAAAGAAGGAAACAGTTCTTCAAGCGGCGACACAGAAAAAAGGAAAATGAATATTGTGAAGGTGAATGTTCTTCCTGCACTGTTCATAAAGAACTTCAGTTTCCAGTATGAAAGGGTTGTATCAAAACATCTTTCTCTTGCACTTGGAGCGAGGTTTATGCCAAATACCGGCATACCTTTTAAAGACAGAATCATTACTCTTGCTGATGTAACTGATCCGGATGCTTCAAATGCCATCAATAATTTTAAGATGAGCAACTTTGCTATTACACCTGAACTGCGTTTGTACTTAAGTAAGAAAGGTTATGGAAGAGGGTTTTACATTGCACCTTATTACCGTTATGCAAGTTTCAAATCAGATGAGCTGCCGATTGGTTATACTGATGACAACAATCAACAGCAAACTATTACGCTTAAAGGAGATATTAAAACAAACAGCGCCGGTTTAATGTTTGGGGCCCAATGGTTTTTAGGAAAAGTAATTACACTTGACTGGTGGATCATTGGAGGACATTATGGTGCCAATAAAGGAACGTTTGTTGGTACTACCACTATGACACTGAGTGCGCAGGAACAGGCAGATATAAAACAGGCGATCGATGATTTTTCATTACCTGTTGGCACAATTACATCCACTGTAAATGCAAATGGAGCAACCGTTAATATGAGCGGACCATGGGCAGGTGTGCGTGGTGGTTTAACATTGGGATTCAGATTTTAACCGGCTGATTCAAATCATAGGTAGATAATTATTTTTTTACGTGGAGCTGCTTTAGGGCAGCTTTTCGTTTATAATCTGTTTTGATTGAACTTTTTGTTCGATCATACCCTAAATTTGCAGCGGCTCTCACAAAACTATTTGTTATGACGTTTAAGCAGATGTTTACTTCTTCTATCGGAAAAAAATTAGTAATGGGTCTTACCGGCCTGTTCCTGATTAGTTTTTTAATTGTACATGTAAGTCTCAATGCCTGCATTTTTGCAGATTTGTTTAACCCGGAGGATAATGGCCAGATGTTCAACAAAGGAGCACATTTCATGGCTTCAATGGTGTTGATCCGCATACTGGAAATTGGTTTGATGGCAGGAATTCTGCTGCACATCGTTCAGGGTTTTATGCTTGTTGCACAGAACCGCAAGAGCAGGAGTATTGGTTATGATACACCAATGACCACAGGCAGCAAATGGTACAGCCGTAGTATGGGTTTGCTGGGGACATTGATTTTATTATTCCTTGTTTTACATTTCACTCATTTCTGGATACCTGCACGTTTTACAGAAGCAGGTTTGGATATACCGGTTGAATACAATGGTGTACTGATGCATGATATGTTTGGCTTAATGAAAACAACCTTCAGTGAATTGTGGGTGGTAATTGTATATGTACTGGGATGTATTTCTTTATGCTGGCATTTGATGCATGGTTTCCAGAGCGCTTTCCGTACTGTTGGTGTAAGTAACAACCGTTATTTATTATTACTGAATTCAATCGGTATTGGATTTTCAGTAGTGGTAAGTGTATTGTTTGCATTGATGCCAATTGCAATGTATCTGAAATGGGTTGAGTAAAAAGCTGAATGTTGTTGATGCTGTACAAGCGAGCGTGGCAACAAAAGTTGAACAAAGTATAAAAGCCGACCAACAAAAAATAATTCGATTTAAACGAACAATATGTTGAATTCAAAAATCCCTGCAGGACCGTTAGATTCCAAATGGAATACATACAAGTCTACCTGTAAACTGGTAAACCCTTCCAACAAACGCAGTCTTGAAATTATTGTGATCGGAACCGGTTTGGCCGGTGCTTCGGCTGCAGCTTCATTGGGCGAGTTGGGTTATAAAGTAAAAACATTCTGTTTCCAGGACAGTCCACGCCGTGCTCACTCTATTGCTGCACAGGGTGGTATCAATGCTGCCAAGAATTATCAAAACGATGGTGACTCAACTTACCGTTTGTTTTATGATACCATTAAAGGAGGTGACTACCGTGCAAGAGAAGGAAACGTTCACCGTTTGGCAGAAGTAAGTTCAAGCATCATTGATCAGTGTGTGGCACAGGGTGTTCCTTTCGCCAGAGAATATGGCGGCTTGCTCAGCAACCGTTCATTTGGTGGTACACAGGTACAACGTACATTTTATGCTGCCGGACAAACCGGTCAGCAGTTATTAATAGGAGCTTACCAGGCATTAGAACGCCAGGTGGCATTGGGTAATGTAACCCAGTATTCACGTCATGAAATGCTGGAAATTGTAATGATTGATGGCAAAGCCCGTGGAATCATTGCACGTAATTTAGTTACAGGTGAACTGGAACGCCATTTCGGTCATGCAGTTTTATTATGCACAGGTGGTTACGGAAACGTATTCTATTTGTCAACCAATGCAATGGGCAGTAATACTACCGCCATCTGGAAGGCACATAGGAAAGGTGCTTATTTCAGCAACCCATGTTTCACACAAATTCACCCGACTTGTATTCCTGTAAGTGGTGATCACCAGAGTAAGCTGACGTTGATGAGTGAATCATTACGTAATGATGGCCGCATCTGGGTACCAAAGAAACTGGCTGATACAAGAAAATCAATTGATATTCCTGAGGAAGAAAGAGATTATTACTTAGAAAGAAGATATCCTGCATTTGGTAACCTC
>JBEBHT010000321.1:0-4773 GCA_040081135.1 Lacibacter sp.
GAATGTTATTTACAATCCTTAAAATTAAATTATCTTAACCGCAAATTCATGCACATGAAATTTGCGGTTTCTTTTTTTGCGTTCTGTTTTATTTGCATCCATGCCTTTACACAAAACAGGGTCATTACTTTCGGCATGAAGATCACAAAATCTGCAAGCTTCAAAAAAAGCAATTACTCAATTAATGCATCTAAAGAAAAACCGGTGATATTGATTGAAGGAAATAATATCGTTATTGATTTCAACAATGCAACACTGAAAGGTAGCAATCAAACAACGAGGCCGGATGAATTTTCCGGCATTGCAATCCTGGTACAGAACAGCAAACATGTAACCATTAAGAATCTGAAAGCAAAAGGCTATAAAGTAGCATTACTTGCAAAGAATGTGCAATCACTTACATTGGAAAACTGCGATTTCAGCTATAATTACCGTCAGCATTTAAACAGCACTCAGGAAAAAGAAGACATCTCAGATTGGATGAGTTATCACCAGAATGAAAAAGATGAATGGTTACGCTATGGTGCGGCTATTTATTTATCGGCTTGCGATTCTGCCATCATCAAAAACTGTAAAGTAACCGGCGGACAGAATGGATTGATGATGACCAACAGTAATAACGGAATGATTTATAACAATGATTTTTCATTCAACTCCGGCATTGGTATTGGTTTATACCGCAGCAGCAATAACAGGATCATGTACAACCGTGTAATCTTCAATGTGCGTGGATACAGTCATGGCGTGTACAACCGTGGACAGGACAGTGCAGGTATGCTTGTATATGAACAGAGTAACAACAACCTGTTTTACGGAAACAATGTAACACATGGCGGTGATGGTTTTTTTCTCTGGGCCGGGCAAACAACTATGGATAATGGTGAAGGCGGCTGTAACGATAATGTATTGTTTCAAAATGATTTTTCATACGCCCCCACCAACGGCATTGAAGTTACTTTCAGCCGCAATCAGATTATACAGAATAAAATGATTGAATGCGATCATGGTATTTGGGGTGGCTACAGTTTTGAAACAATGATTGCAGAAAATCAATTCGGGCAGAACCGGATAGCCATTGCAGTTGAACATGGATTACGTAACAGTATTCAGCAAAACAGTTTTACAGCTGATAAAGAAGCGATCAGGCTTTGGGCAAGAAAAGAACAGCCTGCTGATTGGGGTTTTGCAAAATACCGTGATACAAGAAGTGCATCCTATCATATTACTGGAAATACATTTACGAATATTCCGCTTGTTTATAATCTCAACAGAACAGATTCACTTTTTATTCATCGCAATTCATTCAGCGGAACGATCAATACAAAGTTTAAAACTGATTCAACTGTACTACACCTTGATACATCATCTGCAAGCCCGGTTGTTATTCTCAGTCCATCCATTAAAGAAATAACATTACCTGCCGGTGAAATACCAAAAGATGTTTTTTCTGAATCAAAACAATTGGCAGGCCGAAAAAATATCCTCGTTACAGAATGGGGACCTTATGATTTCGGTTACCCCATCATCAGGAATATTAATCCAACAGACAGTTCGGGTATCATGAAATTTGATCTGTTGGGACCAAAAGGAAACTGGAAAATAAAATCAGCGAAAGGTTTGAAAAATATTTCAGCACAAAGCGGAAATTTCCCATCAACCATTACTGCAGAAAAAACAGAATCAACCGTTACTGATATCCAGATTGTACTGGAATATTCAGGGGAGGCCTTTACAGATGCATTTGGAAAATTAATATCAGCAGCACAAACTCACAGCTTTTCTTTTTCAAAGTTTTTTCAGCCAATCGACTGGACTGTTCGTTTCTTTTCACTCGACACATCCAGCTATAATCCAATCAAAGAAAAAAGTTTATTTGCGCCTAATGTAAGAATGCGGCCTGTTAAAACAGAACAGGTTAACAAACTTGATTATGCGTGGTGGGGCGGTATTAAGGCTGATGAACAGTATAAACAGTTCATCACCGTATCGGAAGCAACTGCGAAAATTCTACCCGGCATGTATGAACTTTCAGTTACCTGGGATGATGCTGTTCGTATTTATATTGACAATAAACTTGTACTGAATGAATGGAATCCTGCCTTATATAAATTCGACGAATCACCCAACAGGAAAATAAAAATCAAACTGGGAGGAACCCATTCTTTCCGAGTTGAGCATCTTGAGCTGGGAGGCTTTGCAACCTTATCGGTTAAGCTGAACCGTTTGAAGTAGACAGCAATTGAAACTTCGTTGATAAAAAAATTATGAAATAATCAAAAGAGAAACTATCTTACTCTATCGATTATAACTACCTCTGTTTATCCCGTCCTGCTTACTTTCTGTACAACTTGATTTACGCCATCCAATCCTGACCGTTTGTATTTGTTTTTAATTGTCTGTTATAAAACAGATTTTATTTATAAACCAAAATAACCAGCCATGCGTAAACCAGTTCTACTGGTGGCAATCACTGTGATTGTCATCTTCCTCGTTAATTCCTGTAACAACCAACCAGCCGAACAAAAAGAAACAGCTGCTGCACCCAGTGCTGAAGACAACTTAAAAGAAGGTGAACGTCTTGTTGCTATTCTCGATTGTGAAATCTGTCATTCTCCCAAACGTATGGGCCCGAAAGGTCCTGAAGTGATTTCTGAACTTCGTTTTGGCGGTCATCAGGCAGGTACAGTGCTACCTCCTTACGATGAAAAAACAGTAAAAGCAGGATGGGCATTATTTGCGCCTGATTTTACTACGATCATCGGCCCATGGGGTCAATCCTATGCAGGCAATATCAGCAGCGACTCAACCGGTATTGGTATGTGGACAGAAGATCAGTTTAAAAAAGTAATTCGTGAAGGAAAGTTTAAAGGATTGGATAATACAAGACCCATATTACCTCCAATGCCGTGGGAAGCATATAAAAATTTAACTGATGAGGAAATAGGTAAAATATTTGCATTCCTCAAATCAACCAAACCGGTTAAGAATGTTGTACCGGAAGCAAAGATTAATCCTCCGCCGAAAATGTAACTTTTGATAAAGCAGATATTATAAAAAAAGGATTGCATTCGGCAATCCTTTTTTTTGATGTTCAAGAATTTATTTCATCAAATCTTTAGTTGCTTCAATAATTGGATGCCTGTCGATGTATTGAGTAATGTAATCAACTTTACCAGCATCGCTGAAGTGCGTTGCGTTATGTGCCCAGAATGTAATGCTTTTACCGTTTTTATATTTTGCATCAACCCTATGCCACGACAGCATCCACTTCCCGGCTTGAGCAATGCCGTTAGGACTTTGATTTGCCTTAATGGGTAACCAGATTTGATCAGAAAACTTTAATGTTTCCAGTAATTTCCATCTGCCTTTGTAATAATCTGTAATAGCCTTTTTCCCTACAAGACTATCCCCTCCGCTAAAATTCATCCGGGCATTGTCATCAAAGTTGGCAGTCATTGCATCAGCATCGCCTTTGGAAAAATTTTCCCAAATGGCTTGAGAAGTTGCATTGAGCTCATCGCCCAGTAATTCAACGGGGGCTTTTGTTGTTGTTGCAGCAGTGTCAGTACCTGAAGTAGTGGCATCAGTCGTTTTGTTTTCGTTGTTGCAGGCAGTAAACAGGAATGCAATCAACAGAATCATGAAGATTTTTTTCATGCTTTTTGTTTTGAAGTGAGTAAATAAAAGGTACTTCAGCTAATCAGGGGGAAGGATGGCAAGGATTGACCCGGTGCGGAGAACAGGAGCCAATTTAGGAACAATATTGAAACATTGCAAATGCGTTTTCAAACAATTCCGCTGAATTTTTACACGATTCAGTTTACTGTTCTATATTTATAGGCCATGTAAAATCAGTAACCCCGCTTTTTAATATCCTGAACAACAATGGAACGGATCAGATCACAATACAACAGCTTAGCAGCAATAATTTTTGCCCTGTTAATTATTGCTGCACACCTGGTGGCCCCGGCCAGTTACAGTATCATTAAAAATACCATCAGCGATTTAGGTTCACAGGGATACGACTACAAAGCAATTATGCAGACAGGCTTTATCCTCTTCGGTGTAATTCTGATGATGGGCATCAGTTTAAATGAAATGAGTCTGCGTACATTGCCCCTTTTAGTTTATGGTTTGCTGGTTGCATTATCCGGGACCTTCTGCGCTAAACCAATTTTAAACAATGAGCCGTTCATTTCATCAGAAATACAATCGATCCTGCATCCAATTTTTGCACAGGCAGCCGGTATTTTTTTCAGTATTGGCATCTTGATGCAGATCTTTTATGCAGAAAGTAAAAAACGAAAAACAATTCATTTTCTTTTTCTGGCAGCGGTTATTGGTCTTTCTGTTGCGTTTGGTTTAAATCATGACTTCCCCGGAATTATTCAACGGGTTTTGTATTTGGTGGGTTTGCTGTGGCTGGCGGTGTTTTATAACCCGTGAGAAAAACAATTCATTTTCGTTGAATAAAAAATGAGCTTTTATGACAGACACTAAAAGTACAAGAAGGCAAAACTGGGATATAATTTTTGCAGTAGTTGCAGTTATCTTTCTTTTATTGGCTCTCTTTTTAAATTTCTACCGCTATGAATTCTTCGGCGTTGTTCCGGGAAATGCTGCCAATAACTTCGCATTTAACCTCTCATACTTTTTCCCTTTAACATTTTCTTCTTTGCTTCTTTCGGTAGCGGTAAACTTCAGAGTATTTGCGGGATGGACAGTAAGACCAAATCTTTTAAAAAAAATACTCGTTCTTGTACTAACTACTCC
>JBEBHT010000322.1:0-4773 GCA_040081135.1 Lacibacter sp.
CAAAACTGGTGAAATTGTTACCGGTACAGTTACAAGCAAAACAAAAGGTGGCTTGATCGTGGATGTATTTGGAATGGAAACATTCTTACCAGGTTCACAAATCGATGTGAAACCGGTTACAGATTACGATCAGTTTGTTGGTAAAACAATGGAGTTTAAAGTGGTGAAGATTAACGAAACCATTAAAAACGCAGTTGTAAGTCACAAAGCGCTGATTGAAAGCGATATTGAAGCACAACGTGCAGTGATCATGGGTAAACTGGAAAAAGGTCAGGTACTGGAAGGTACTATCAAGAACATCACTGATTTCGGTGCGTTCCTTGACCTCGGTGGTGTTGATGGCTTGCTGTATATCACTGATATCAGCTGGGGCCGTATCAACCATCCTACGGAAGTACTGAAGATGGATCAGAAACTGAATGTTGTAGTTCTTGATTTTGACGATGATAAAAAACGTATCAGCCTTGGTCTGAAACAATTGACTCCGCATCCTTGGGATACATTGAGTGCAGACATCGTTGAAGGAAATACACTGAAAGGTAAAGTAGTAAACATTGAAGACTACGGTGCTTTCTTAGAAATCATGCCGGGTGTTGAAGGTCTGGTTCACGTAAGTGAAATCAGCTGGGCCAACACTCCTGTAAATGCAAAAGAATTCTTCAAAATGGGCGACGAACATGAAGCGAAAATTGTAACGCTTGATAAAGATGCCCGTAAGATGAGCTTGAGCATTAAGCAGATGAGCCAGGATCCATGGAGCACAATTGAAGAAACATTCCCTGTTGAAAGCAAGCATAAAGGGTTGGTTAAAAACATCACTCCTTACGGTGTGTTTGTTGAACTGAAAGCTGGTATTGGTGGTATGATCCACATCAGTGATCTGAGCTGGACAAAACGTTTCAACCATCCGGGTGAGTACACCAAGGTTGGTCAGGAAATTGATGTAATGATCCTCAGCATTGACAAGGAAAACCGCAAACTGCAGTTAGGCCACAAACAGCTGGAAGAAGATCCCTGGAATGCGCTTGAAGAAACATTCGCTATTGGAACAATTCATGAAGGTCATGTAACCAAGAAGGATGACAAGGGCGCACTCGTTCAGTTACCTTATGGTATTGAAGGATTCGCTCCTAACCGTCACCTGAATAAGGAAGATGGCAAGCAGGTACTGCAGGATGAAACTGCACAGTTTGTTGTGATCGAATTCGATCGTAACGAAAAACGTGTAGTTATCAGTCATGCACGCATTTGGGAAAAAGCAATTGCCGAAGAGAAGAATTCTGAGATGAAAGAAAAGCAGGCAGACGCAGTACGTACCAAGAAAGCGGTAAAAGATGTACAAAGCAAAGTAGAGAAAACTACGCTTGGTGATTTAGGTATTCTTGCTGACTTGAAGAAAAAGTTAGACAGTGATGCTGAAGAAAGCAAAAGCGAAGAGTAAGTAATTCTTTACTGATATTCTTATACAGCCCGTTGTTGCAAAACAACGGGCTTTTTTGTGCTGATGATTATAAATGGAAGTGCGGCTGTCAAGAACAGTTTTCAATTAACTTCGCAGTAAACAAGAACTAAATGCGTTATTTCCTGATTGGATTTATGGGTAGCGGAAAAACTCACTGGGGTGCAAAGTGGAGTGAAGTATTTGATATAAAGCATTACGATCTTGATGAAGAGATAGAAAAAAAAGAAGGAAAAAATGTAACAGCAATTTTTGAGGAAAAAGGAGAGGAAGCTTTTCGAAAAATTGAAAAAGAGGTGTTGCAGTCTTTTATGAAGAAGGACAATTTTATTCTGAGTTGCGGTGGCGGTGCTCCTTGCTTTCATAAAAACATGAAGCAAATGAATAATGCAGGAGTAACCATTTATCTCAAATGTTCCGCAGCAGAATTGGCGCAGCGGTTGCAGAAAGAAAAAGAAACCAGGCCTTTAATAGCCAATGTAAATAACGAAGTGCTGGAAGAGTTCATTGCAGAGAAATTAGCACAAAGGGAAAGCTTTTATGCAAAAGCAATGTATCATTTACCCGGCGGACATATCAGCCCCGACAATTTTCAAAAAATCATAAGAAGACATGGCAAATAATTTTCTGAAACTATCTTTTTTACTGGGAGCTTTAGCAGTTGCATTGGGTGCATTTGGCGCACATGCACTGAAAGAAATGGTTGATGAGAAAGCAATTCATACGTATCAAACCGGTGTATTGTATCATTTCTTTCATGTATTTGCCCTGGCAATTGCAGGATTACTTATTAGACAAAATGCTGTCAACTGGTTTACAAGAGCAGGTTACTTGTTTATTGCAGGTATTATTTTATTCAGTGGCTCATTATACACAATGACTTTTTTTAAAGCCGCTTCCATTGAAAGTATGAACTGGATCGGCGCCATTACACCATTGGGCGGTGTATCTTTTATTGCAGGATGGTTATGTTTATTTATGGGAGTGAATAAGCTTCCCCGTTCTTAAATAGGGATTTCCAGTTTAGTGGTTGTGCCATTGTTCGATGATATATTGAAACTGCCACCAATACTTTCCATACGCCGCTGCATATTTTTTAATCCGTTTCCAAACTGATTCAGTTTCTCCTTGTCAATTCCCCTTCCGTTATCTTTTATTTCAACCAGCATTTGATGATTGAACTGTATTGTAACTGTTACTTCTGATGCATTGGCATGCTTCATTATATTGTTGAGTGATTCTTTAAGAACAAGAAATATATTTCTTCTTTTCACACCCGACACATCTCTCTCCGGTATTTCTGATGGCACAATAATGTGATATTGTATATCAAAATTTTCAAGATATTCCGATGCATATGATCTGATGTACGCAACCAGCCCATTCACAGAATCGTTGCCCGGGTTCATACTCCAGATGATGGCATTCATCTTTGTCATGAGTTCGTTTGCATTATAAGAAATCTTTGAAATTTCTTCAACTGGCTTGTCTTTAGTTTTTTGCCGGGCAATTTCGCTCAACAAGCGAATAGCAGTAACCCCACTTCCCAACTCATCATGCATGTCGGCAGAAATGCGGCTTCGTTCGTCCTGCTGGGCACTCAATACAGCAATTTGTTTTTCATATTCCTGCTTTTCACCTTCCTGCCTGATGGCTTCATCCATTTTTACTTTTTCAATAAGTTCAATTTTGTTTTTATAGGTTAACCCAAGGAGAAATAATACGAGTTCAAGAAAAATACCTACTTCAAAATACACCAACGACTGTCTGAAAATTCCTTTTGTTGGCAGAAAACTTGCGGCGGGAAATGATATCATGAATTGCGAAATACCACCCATAACAAGATTGGCAACATTTCCCCCCAGTAAATAATTCATGAGTCTGTTGCGTTCAACAATTCCAAGTATGATGTACATGATGCCAAGGAAAATCAAAAAGAACTTACTTGCATTTTCAGTTGCTGATAAGAAGCGGTAAGGGTACCCTCCATAGTAAAAAATTGTAAATACAAGGAGGAAAACAGCCAGTGCAATTTCAGCAGTGATGAACATGCGGTTGAGGGTAGGATACTTTCCGGGGGTATTTAAAAACATACGGGTAAAACCGATGTAAAAAATATAGCCAATCATCTGTAAGGCATAGTCAAAGTATTCTTCATAAAAGAAACTGAAGCCCGTTGAGTGTTTATAATAAACGGCTTTTAAAAACAGTAACAAACCCATGCATAATGCATAAATAGAATAATACAAATATTCTCTTTTATAATTCTGGGCATAGTTAGAAAGTGAAAACAGCAGCATCATCAGCAGCAAGCCACATAATACAAACGTAAACGTATTTACCCCGAACCAGTGTGTTTGAATGAAATTGATATGGTAATCAAAAAAGGCAGGGTTCAGCAGGTAAGCATTCAGGGTTACAATATTTGTACGGGCATAACTGCATTGTACAAGAATATTCATTTGTTTGCCGGGTTGTATGGAAAACAGCCGGTAAGCTCTTTCTGTTATTTCAGCCGAAATCTGTCCGGGTATTTTTACCCATTTATGGGTGATTGAATCTGTTGTGTAAATCGTTGTTTCCTTAGAATAGATCCCCGGGGTTACGTAAAACGATCTCGCCGTTTGTTCATCGTTTTCAATCCTGAATAACATATAAATTTTCGAATCAATCATCAGTGCTTTTGGAATAGTCTTCCTGGGCAGTTTATCCAGTTTCCGGAACATCGAATAGTGGATATTTTGTAAAGAAGCAGTATTGGTGGTATCAATATATACAGTCAGGCTGTCGGGCAGAAAGCGAACATTAACGACTTTAGATGTTCTGATCAGCGGGGAAATGGTATCCTGTTGGGCCTTCGCCTGGAAAAGCAAGACCAAAAGGCAGCAGGTAAGCAGGTATGTTTTTTTCATGAAGCGTCTGTTCGGCAATTAAGATAAAACTTTTTGGCATTTTAAGCCAGTCTTTTCTCTGTGGTTGGGATGGCAGCATTCTTTATCTTTGTTTTTATGGCCGGTAACCGCATGAAAGAAAAGAAGAAAAAAGAAAATCCTGGACAGTTAAAGCAGGAAAAGGAGGAACAGGTTTCTGTAAAAGAACTGGTGAAGGATGAGCGTACGCATAAAATTGCAGGCATCATTTTTCTCATCATTTCGCTTGTTTTATTTATTTCATTTACCTCCTATTTATTTACCTGGAAGGAAGATCAGGATAAATTCATTCGTTATTCATCAGGTGTTTTGTTTAATGAAGAAATGAAGGTGGAGAATCTGCTGGGGCGTTTAGGCGCCTGGCTGTCGCACCTGTTTTTCTAT